>NZ_JBEZKW010000081.1:0-28002 GCF_040651795.1 Streptomyces sp. NPDC048361 | reverse complement strand
CCCCTCGAACCCCGGCGGGGGCTCCGCCCCCTGCACCCCCGTTCGCGCCTGAAGGGCGCCCGCCCTCAAACTCCCCCAAGGCCATAGGGGCCAGGGGGACCCCCATGACGGGCTGAGGTTGCCCCTCCTGCCCCCGCGCCGCACAGCTCAGAGCATCCCGCCTGAGGATGCCCACGCCGCCCGGCACTGGATACCCAGGGGCGCGGGGAACTGCGCGAGACGCGACCACGACCGACGGACAAAGGCGGGTTCAGGGGCGCGGGGAACTGCGCGAGCAACCACCCACGGTCCGCACCCGACCGAGATCCCCAGCGCCGCCGAAGGCACGGGCACCGCAGCAGTGGCACCGCAGGCGGCACCCCCGAAGGGCATGCAAAAGGGGCCCCGGGTTCATCAACCCGGGGCCCCTTTTCAGTCCAGCGCCGTGAGGAATTACGGCTGTGCCGCCCGCGCCTCGCGGCGGTTGTCGCGGAACGTGTTCACCCGGCGGGCCGTCGCGAAGAGGGGGATCGTGGCGGCCAGGACGATCTGCAGGGCGCAGCCGGTCTGGAGCAGCATCTGACCGCCCGGCGCGTCGAACGCCCACGCCGCCAGCAGACCCATCGCACCGATGATCCAGCTGAGCATCGCCACCGCGAGGATCCCCCGCGGCTTCGGGTACTCGACCCGGCTCACCATCAGCCAGGCGACCCCTATGACGGCGAGCAGCGTCGGGACGAACGGAAGCTCCAGGAGCACGATCGAGACGACGGTGAGGGCGCCGAAGGGGCTCGGCATGCCCTGGAACATGCCGTCCTTCATCGTCACGCACGAGAAGCGCGCCAGTCTCAGCACCACGGCGAGCAGCACCGTGATCGCCGCCACCGCCGCCACCCGCTGGTGGGCGTCGTCCGCGACCATGCCGTACACGAGCACGAAGTAGGCCGGGGCGAGCCCGAAGCTGATGAGGTCCGAGAGGTTGTCCAGCTCGGCGCCCATCGGGGAGCTGCGCAGCTTGCGTGCGACCAGACCGTCACAGAGGTCGAAGATCGCGGCGAGCAGCATCAGGATCACGGCGGTCGCGGCGGAGTGCCGCGCCATGCCGGTCTCCTGGCTGCCGGAGAGGTGCGGGATAAGGATGCCCGTGGTGGTGAAATACACCGCCATGAACCCGCACGTGGCGTTACCGAGGGTGAGGGTGTCCGCTATCGACAGGCGCAGCGACAGCGGCATCTCCTCGACGTCGTCCTCGGACTCCGCCTCGGGGACCCAGCCGGCCTGCGTCTCGGGATCAATCACGGTCAATTCGAGTCACCCCCGCCGTGGTCGCCTGCCCGACCTCGACCGCGACCTCGACACCCTCGGGGAGGTAGATGTCGACCCGCGAGCCGAAGCGGATGAGGCCGATGCGCTCGCCCTGCTCCACCTTGGTGCCCTGGGGGACGTACGGCACGATGCGGCGCGCGACGGCGCCGGCGATCTGGATCATCTCGATGTCACCGAGTTCGGTGTCGAAGTGCCAGACGACGCGCTCGTTGTTCTCGCTCTCCTTGTTGAACGCCGGAACGTAGCCACCGGGGATGTGCTCCACCGAGGTCACCGTGCCCGCGACGGGCGCGCGGTTGACGTGGACGTTCAACGGGCTCATGAAGATCGCGACGCGGGTACGCCCGTCCTTCCACGGCATGATGCTCTGCACCACACCGTCGGCGGGGGAGATGACCCGCCCCTGCGTGATCTCACGCTCGGGGTCGCGGAAGAACCACAGCATGCCCGCCGCGAGCGCGGTGGTGGGCACGGCCACGATCGCGGCGCCCTTGGAACGGCGTGAGCGGGCGAGGCTGAGGGCTGCGGTGGCGACGGTCGGCAGAAGCCACGGCGATGCTCCGCGAGCAAGGCGTCCCTTGAGGAAGCCGTCGCGTGGTGCAGAGGTTTGGCTGTGGGGCATGGATGACCTTCGTAGCGGATGATGCCGCGCTGGCAACGGGGGACGGCGGCAGGTTTACCGGCGATGGTATCGGTTGCGAGCCGCAACTGGGCAAGCCAGAAGCCGAGTCGGCGGCCGGAAGGCGATGACAGGGTGTGATGTTCTTCGCGGCCATACCGACTCAAAAGCGACAATCAACCCTGGAACCGGTACTCCTCAAGAAGTCGGCGCCCAATGATCATTTTCTGGATCTCGGCGGTACCTTCACCGATGAGCAGCATCGGCGCCTCGCGGTACAGGCGCTCGATCTCGTACTCCTTGGAGAAGCCGTAACCGCCGTGAATGCGGAACGCGTCTTCCACCACCTCCTTGCAGTACTCGGAGGCGAGGTACTTCGCCATCCCTGCTTCGAGGTCGTTTCGTTCCCCGGAGTCCTTTTTGCGTGCTGCGTTGACCATCATCGCATGGGCGGCTTCGACCTTGGTAGCCATCTCGGCCAGCTTGAACTGAATCGCCTGGTGCTCGGCGATCGGCTTTCCGAAAGTGTGCCTTTGCTGGGCATAGGAGACACCCAACTCAAATGCACGCTGCGCGACTCCGCAGCCACGGGCCGCGACGTTGACCCGCCCGACCTCCACGCCGTCCATCATTTGGTAAAACCCTCGGCCGGTGACCCCACCGAGGACCCGATTGGCCGGAATGCGCAGCCCGTCCATGATGAGTTCGGTCGTGTCGACGCCCTTGTAACCCATCTTGTCGATCTTGCCGGGGATGGTGAGCCCCGGCCGGACCTCGCCGAAGCCGGGCTCCTTCTCCACCAGGAAGGTCGTCATCGACTTGTGGGGCGCGGTCCCCTCGGGGTGTCCTTCGTCACTCCGGCACAGAACGGCCACCAAGGACGACGTACCGCCGTTGGTCAGCCACATCTTCTGGCCGTTGAGGACGTACTCCTCGCCGTCCCTGACACCCTTGGACGTGATCGCCGACACATCCGAGCCCAGCGCCGGCTCCGACATGGAAAACGCGCCGCGCACCTCGCCGAGCGCCATCCGCGGCAGGAAGGTGTCCTTCTGCTCCTGGGTGCCGTGCTGCTTGAGCATGTACGCCACGATGAAGTGCGTGTTGATGATGCCGGACACCGACATCCAGCCACGCGCTATCTCCTCCACGCACAGCGCGTAGGTGAGCAGCGACTCCCCGAGACCGCCGTACTCCTCAGGGATCATCAGGCCGAACAGGCCCAACTCCTTGAGCCCCTCGACGATCTGCGTCGGGTACTCGTCCTTGTGCTCCAGCTGGGTCGCGACCGGAATGATCTCCTTGTCGACGAAGTCCCGTACGGTGGACAGGATTTCCTGCTGGACGTCGGTCAGACCGGCGGTCTGCGCGAGACGGGCCATGGCTACTTCTCCGACTTCTCGGCGGTCTTCGTGGCGGCGGTCTTGGGAGCGGTCTTCTTGGCGGGCTCGATCAGCTCCGGCCGGCCGGGCTGCTCGCCGCCGCGCTCCTTGATGTACGTCTCGGTCGGCACCATCACCTTGCGGCGGAAGACGCAGACCAGCGTGCCGTCCTGCTTGTAGCCCTTGGTCTCGACGTACACGATGCCGCGGTCGTTCTTCGACTTCGACGGGGTCTTGTCGAGCACCGTCGTCTCGCCGTAGAGCGTGTCGCCGTGGAAGGTCGGCGCCACGTGCTTGAGCGACTCGATCTCCAGGTTGGCGATCGCCTTGCCCGAGACGTCCGGCACGCTCATGCCGAGCAACAGCGAGTAGATGTAGTTGCCCACCACGACGTTCTTGCCGAAGTCGGTCGTCTTCTCCGCATAGTTGGTGTCCATGTGGAGCGGGTGGTGGTTCATGGTGAGCAGACAGAAGAGGTGGTCGTCGTACTCGGTGACCGTCTTTCCGGGCCAGTGCTTGTAGACGGCGCCGACTTCGAACTCTTCATAGGTACGGCCGAACTGCATGACGCTCACGCCTCCGGGGCTTCGAACTTCGTGGTGCGCTTCATGCCGGCGGCCCGGCCCTTGCCCGAGATGACCAGGGCCATCTTGCGGCTGGCCTCGTCGATCATCTCGTCGCCGAGCATCGCGGAGCCCTTCTTGCCACCGGCCTCGGAGGTGCACCACTCGTAGGCGTCGAGGATCATCTCGGCGTGGTCGAAGTCCTCCTGCGACGGCGAGAAGATCTCGTTGGACGCCTCGACCTGACCCGGGTGCAGCACCCACTTGCCGTCGAAGCCGAGCGCCGCGGCGCGCTTGGCCACCTCGCGGTAGCCGTCCACGTTGCGGATCTGGAGGTAGGGGCCGTCGATCGCCTGGAGGTCGTTGGCGCGCGCCGCCATGAGGATCTTCATCAGGATGTAGTGGTACGCGTCCGCGCCGTAACCCGGCGGCTGCTCGCCCACGACCAGGGACTTCATATTGATGGAGGCCATGAAGTCGGCCGGGCCGAAGATGATCGTCTCGGTACGGGGCGAGGCCTCGGCGATCGCGTTGACGTTGTTGAGGCCGCGCGCGTTCTCGATCTGCGCCTCGATGCCGATCTTGCCGACCTCGAAGCCCATCGTCTTCTCGATCTGGGTCAGGAGAAGGTCGAGCGCCACGACCTGGTCGGCGCTCTGCACCTTCGGCAGCATGATGCAGTCGAGGTTCTGGCCCGCCCCCTCGACCACGGTCACGACATCGCGGTACGTCCACTCGGTCGTCCAGTCGTTGACGCGCACCACCCGCGTCTTGCCCGTCCAGTCGCCCTCGTTGAGGAACTTGACGATGGTGTGCCGCGCCTCGGGCTTGGCCAGCGGCGCGCAGGCGTCCTCCAGGTCGAGGAAGACCTGGTCGGCCGGGAGGCCCTGGGCCTTCTCCAGGAAGCGGGGGTTCGACCCGGGGACCGCGAGGCACGAGCGGCGCGGACGGAGCCGGTTGACGGGGGAGACGGGGGTGCTCATGCGGGGACCTCCAACGGGTCGAGCTTGTTCGCTTTCCGGATCTCGTCGACGATACGGCCGATGATCTCCGTGATACCGAAGTCCTTAGGGGTGAAAACGGCGGCCACACCCGCCGTGCGCAGCTCCTCGGCGTCCGCGGGCGGAATGATCCCGCCGGCGATCACCGGGATGTCGCCCGCGCCCGCCTCGCGCAGACGCACCAGGACGTCCGGGACGAGTTCGGCGTGCGAGCCGGACAGAATGGACAGGCCGACACAGTGCACGTCCTCGGCGAGGGCGGCGCTCACGATCTGCTCCGGGGTGAGCCGGATGCCCTGATAGACCACCTCGAAGCCGGCGTCCCGCGCACGCACCGCGATCTGCTCGGCTCCGTTGGAGTGCCCGTCCAGGCCCGGCTTGCCGACCAGGAGACGCAGCCGCCCCGAGCCCAGGTCCGACGCGGTCCGCGCCACCTTCTCGCGGACCACGGCCAGCGGCGTGCCCGCATCGGCGGTCACCGCGACCGGCGCCGACGACACACCCGTGGGCGCCCGGAACTCGCCGAACACCTCCCGCAGCGCCTCGGACCACTCGCCGGTGGTGACCCCCGAGCGCACACACTCCAGGGTCGCCGCCATGAGGTTTCCGGTGCCCTGCGCGGCCTCCTGCAGCTTCTCCAGCGCCTTGCAGGGGCGCGGGTGGTTGAAGGGCGGCTGGTAGCGGGTGTCACGCCAGTTCTTCAGCGAGGCCACGACACGGGCCTCGACGGCCGGGTCGACCGTCATGATCGCCCCGTCCAGGTCCGCGGTGAGCGGGCTCGGCTCGGTCGCCTCGTAGCAGTTGACGCCGACGATCTTCTCCTCGCCGCCCTCGATACGGGCCCGCCGCTCGGCGTGCGAGGAGACGAGCTGCGACTTGAGGTAGCCCGACTCGACGGCCGCGAGCGCGCCGCCCATCTCCTGAATCCGGTCGATCTCGGCCAGGCACTCCTGAACCAGCGAGTCCACCTTGGCCTCGATGACGTGCGAGCCCTCGAAGATGTCCTCGTACTCCAGCAGGTCGCTCTCGTGTGCGAGGACCTGCTGGATACGCAGCGACCACTGCTGGTCCCAGGGGCGCGGAAGCCCCAACGCCTCGTTCCAGGCGGGGAGTTGGACCGCCCGGGCGCGGGCGTCCTTGGAGAGCGTCACGGCCAGCATTTCGAGCACGATCCGCTGGACGTTGTTCTCGGGCTGCGCCTCGGTCAGGCCCAGGGAGTTGACCTGGACGCCGTAGCGGAAACGCCGCTGCTTGGCGTCCTCGATCCCGTACCGCTCCCGCGTGATCCTGTCCCAGATGCGGCCGAAGGCGCGCATCTTGCACATCTCCTCGATGAAGCGGACACCCGCGTTCACGAAGAAGGAGATGCGGGCCACCACATCGCCCTTGCGGTCCTCGGGGATCTGGCCCGACGCGAACACCGAGTCCAGGACGGCGATCGCGGTGGACATCGCGTACGCGATCTCCTGGACCGGGGTGGCGCCCGCCTCCTGCAGGTGGTAGCTGCAGATGTTGATCGGGTTCCACTTGGGGATGTTGTTCACGGTGTAACAGATCATGTCTGTCGTCAGCCGCAGTGAAGGCCCCGGCGGGAAGACGTGCGTCCCGCGCGAGAGGTACTCCTTCACGATGTCGTTCTGGGTGGTGCCCTGGAGCTGGGTGATGTCCGCGCCCTGCTCCTCGGCGACCACCTGGTACATGGCGAGCAGCCACATCGCGGTGGCGTTGATCGTCATCGAGGTGTTCATCTGCTCCAGGGGGATGTCCTGGAACAGGCGCCGCATGTCACCGAGATGGGAGACCGGGACCCCGACCCGGCCCACCTCGCCGCGGGCGAGGATGTGGTCGGGGTCGTATCCGGTCTGCGTCGGAAGGTCGAACGCGACCGACAGACCCGTCTGCCCCTTGGCCAGGTTGTTGCGGTAGAGCTCGTTGGACGCCTCGGCGGTCGAGTGACCGGCGTACGTCCGCATGAGCCACGGCCGATCCTTCTGACGCTCTGTCATGAGTGGTCCCCGGCTCAGACGTTGCGGAAGCGGTTGATGGCGTCCAGGTGCTTCTCGCGCAGTTCCGGGTCGCTGACGCCGAGGCCCTCGCGGGGAGAGAGGGCGAGCACGCCGACCTTGCCCTGGTGCAGGTTGCGGTGCACGTCGTAGGCGGCCTGCCCGGTGTCCTCCAGGGAGTACACCTTGGACAGGGTCGGGTGGATCTTGCCCTTGGCGATGAGGCGGTTGGCCTCCCACGCCTCCCGGTAGTTGGCGAAGTGCGAGCCGATGATGCGCTTCAGGGACATCCACAGGTAGCGGTTGTCGTACTCGTGCATGTAGCCCGAGGTGGAGGCGCAGGTGGTGATGGTGCCGCCCTTGCGCGTGACGTAGACGCTCGCGCCGAAGGTCTCACGCCCGGGGTGCTCGAAGACGATGTCGATGTCCTCGCCGCCGGTGAACTCGCGGATGCGCTTGCCGAAGCGCTTCCACTCCTTGGGGTCCTGGGTGTGCTCGTCCTTCCAGAACTTGTAGCCCTCGGCGTTGCGGTCGATGACCGCCTCCGCGCCCATGGCCCGGCAGATGTCGGCCTTCTCGGGGCTGGAGACGACACAGATCGGGTTGGCGCCGCCGGCCAGCGCGAACTGCGTGGCGTACGAGCCGAGCCCACCGCTCGCGCCCCAGATCAGGACGTTGTCGCCCTGCTTCATGCCGGCGCCGTTGCGGGAGACCAGCTGGCGGTACGCGGTCGAGTTGACCAGACCGGGCGCCGCCGCCTCCTCCCAGCTCAAGTGCCGGGGCTTGGGCATGAGTTGGTTGGACTTGACGAGCGCGATCTCGGCGAGCCCGCCGAAGTTGGTCTCGAAGCCCCAGATGCGCTGCTCGGGGTCGAGCATCGTGTCGTTGTGGCCGTCGGAGCTCTCCAGCTCGACCGACAGACAGTGCGCGACGACCTCGTCGCCCGGCTGCCAGGCGTTGACGCCGGGCCCGGTGCGCAGCACGACGCCCGCGAGGTCGGAGCCGATGACGTGGTACGGCAGGTCGTGGCGCTTGGTGAGCTCGCTGAGCCTGCCGTAACGCTCCAGGAAGCTGAAGGTCGACACCGGCTCGAAGATCGAGGTCCAGACCGAGTTGTAGTTGACCGAGGAGGCCATGACGGCCACCAGGGCCTCGCCCGGGCCGAGTTCGGGGATCGGCACCTCGTCCAGGTGGATCGACTTGCGGGGGTCCTTGTCGCGGGTGGTGAGCCCGGCGAACATCTCCGCCTCGTCCTTGTGCACGGTGATCGCGCGGTACGAGTCGGGCAGCGGCAGAGCGGCGAAGTCGGCGGAGGTGGACTCCGGCGACTGGATCGCGTCCAGGATTTCCTTCACGGTGTTGCCTCCGGCGAAGCGCCCGATGGGGGCGTTGAGGGTCTTCGGGGGTTGGTGCTGTGGAGGTGTGCCGTCGGTTCGGCGGTGGTGGTTCAAGAACGGCTGCGCCTGGTGGGCGCGGGAGGTTGCCTGTGACGCAGGCGCCCGGGTGCACTCGCCGGGACGGCGGGTGTGGGACACGGCCGGCGTACGAGGATGCTCCGTGCGCCGACCGCCCGGACACCCTCAACGTATGGCACCCAGTGCCAGGCCGCAAGACACGGCGTGCCAAGAGTTTCTCTCATATGCGGATTGACCCGCGCAGCTGAGCGATGATCGATCGTTGCAGGTCAGTGGCGTCGTCCCGGTGTCGTCCCGCCGCGGGCGCGGAGTGGCGCCGCACATGCCGGTGGCCGTACCCCTCGCGCAGGGATACGGCCACCGATGGCACTGCGTGCCGCCTACTTCGTCTTGAGCGCCTGCTTGATGGTCTGCATGATCTCGTCGAGCGGCGCGTCCGTACGGGCCACCGCAACCAGCACCTCGTCGCCGGCCGAGACGGTGGCGGCCGGCTTCGGCTTGCCGGTGCGGCCCGCCCCTATGCCGGAGCCGAAGGTCTCCCGCACGATCGCGAAGGCGTGATCCAGCTGGCTCTCCACATCGCCCTGCCCGCCGGCCCGCAGCCAGCGGCGCAGCACGTGGTTGTGGGCGGTGACGACAGCGGAGGCCGCCACCTCCGCGAGCAGGGGGTCGTCGTTGCCCGGCTGGTGGTCGTGCTCGTCGAAGTGGCCGAGCAGATAGCGGGTGAAGAGGCGCTCGTAGCGGGCGACCGAGGCGATCTCGGCCTCGCGCAGCGTCGGCACCTCACGGGTCAGCTTGTAGCGGGCCACGGACACCGTGGGGGAGCCCGCGTACATCTTCATGACCTCTTTGATGCCCCGGCACACGGTGTCGAGAGGGTGCTCGTGCGGGGGCGCGGCGTTCAGGACCGCCTCGGCGCGCACCAGGGTGTCGTCGTGGTCGGGGAAGATCGCCTCTTCCTTGGAGCGGAAGTGGCGGAAGAAGGTCCGCCGCGCCACCCCGGCCCGGGCCGCGATCTCGTCGACGGTGGTGGCTTCGTACCCCTTCGCGGAGAACAGGTCCATCGCCGCGGTCGCCAGCTCACGGCGCATCTTGAGTCGCTGGGCGGCCGCCCTGCTGCCTGCGGCGCTCTCCGGGGCGTCGGGCACGGCGTTCGTACGGGTGGACCTGACTGGCTGGGGCATGGACCGAACGTACTGCATGGATGCGGCAGGTCGCGTCCACGGGGGCGAGCTGTCCGGAGGCTGCAACAGCCCGCCCCACCCCGCGTCCGGCTCAGCGCCGGGCATACTCGCGGAATCCACGGCCCGTCTTGCGGCCCAGGCAGCCGGCCGCCACGAGGTGTTCGAGCAGCGGCGCCGGGGCAAGACCCGGGTCGCGGAACTCGGCGTGCAGCACCTTCTCGATGGCGAGCGAGACGTCGAGGCCCACCACGTCGAGCAGTTCGAACGGCCCCATCGGGTAGCCGCCGCCCAGCTTCATCGCGGCGTCGATGTCGTCCAGGGTCGCGTAGTGCTCCTGCACCATCTTGATCGCGTTGTTGAGGTACGGGAAGAGCAGCGCGTTGACGATGAACCCGGCGCGGTCGCCGCAGTCCACCGGGTGCTTGCGGATCTTCGCGGTGACCTCGCGGACGGTGGCGTGCACCTCGTCCGACGTGAGGACGGTACGGACCACCTCGACCAGCTTCATCGCGGGCGCCGGGTTGAAGAAGTGCATCCCGATGACGTCCTGCGGGCGCGAGGTGGCGCGGGCGCAGGCGACGACGGGCAGCGAGGAGGTGGTGGTGGCGAGCACCGCGCCCGGCTTGCAGATCTTGTCGAGCGTCGCGAAGAGCTGCTGCTTGACCTCCAGGTCCTCGGCGACCGCCTCGACGGCGAGGTCGACGTCGGAGAAGGCTTCCAGGGCGCCCGCGGCGGTGATGCGGCGCAGGGTCTCCTCGCGGGCCTCCGCGGTGAGGCGGCCCTTCTCGACCGAGCGCGCGAGCGACTTGCCGATCCGGGACTTGGCGGTCTCCGCCTTCTCCAGGCTGCGGGCCGCGAGCACGACGTCGTATCCGGCCTTGGCGAAGACCTCCGCGATGCCGGACGCCATCGTGCCCGAGCCGGCCACGCCGACCGAGCGGATCTCCCGGCCGCGCCCGGCGCCCGCGATGGTGTCCGGGGTCTGGGCGTCGGCCACCACGACCGAGCTGCCCTCACCCTCGTACGTGTAGAAGCCGCGGCCCTTCTTCCGGCCGGTCAGGCCGGCCTCGGTGAGCTGGCCGAGGATCGGGGCGGGCGCGTGCAGCCGGTCCTGGGAGGAGGTGTACATGGCCTCCAGGACGGTGCGCGCGGTGTCGATGCCGATCAGGTCGAGCAGTTCGAGCGGGCCCATCGGAAGGCCGCAGCCCAGCTTCATCGCGGCGTCGATGTCCTCGCGCGAGGCGTACTTCGACTCGTACATCGCGGCGGCCTGGTTCAGGTAGCCGAAGAGCAGCCCGTCGGCGACGAAGCCCGGGCGGTCGCCGACCGCGACGGGCTCCTTGCCGAGATCCAGGGCGAGCGAGGTGACCGCGTCGACGGCCGGGGGAGCGGTGAGCACGGACGAGACGACCTCGACGAGCTTCATCGCGGGCGCCGGGTTGAAGAAGTGCAGGCCGAGCACGCGCTCGGGGTGCGCGGAGTCGGCGGCGAGTCGGGTCACCGACAGCGCGTTGGTGCCGGTCGCCAGGATGGCGGTGGGCGCGACGATGGAGTCGAGGGCGTGGAAGACCTGATGCTTCAGCTCGTAGGACTCGGGCACGACCTCGATGACGAGCTCGGCCTCGGCGGCGGCCTGGAGGTCGGTGAAGGTACGGAACCGGGCGAGGATGTCGCCCCGCTCCTGCGGGGTGATCCGCTCGCGGGACACCGCGCGGGCCGTGGAGGCTTCGAGGGCGGCCACGGCCTGGCGGCCGGCGCGCTCGCTGATGTCGATGCCGATGACCTCGCGCCCGGCGCGGGCCAGGACCTCGGCGATGCCGGTGCCCATCGTGCCGAGACCGACCACGGCGACAGTGTTCAGGGGGATGTCCATCACGGGACTCCAGGGATGAGTGACGACTGAGAGAGGGCGCACGCGTCCGGCATCAGGGAGCGCTCGAATACGCCAACGGGCCAACGGCCAACGGGCGCACGGCGTGCGGGAGTTGTGTCGTGGTACGAGGCGTGGTGCTCGTAGCACGAGTCATGGTGCTCGCGGTACGAGACGTGATGCTCGCGGTACGTCGTGGTGCAAAGGGGGCCGACGGCCCTGTCCCGGGGCACGTCGTACAGAACTGCCGAACCGACGATCACTCGCGGCGGCTGCGTCACCAGGCCACCGGAGCCGCGGGGGTTACCCGCTCACCTGAGATTAACTGGCGAGTAACGAGCGCGCCAGACTTTCTCCGTGCCGAGTCGATGTGATCTGGCTCGCGCCCGTCCGGCCGGGGCGGACGCGCTCAGCCGATGGACGCGTCGAGGACCGTGCCGAGCTGGTCGCGCGACGCGACCCCGAGGCGGGGCAGGACACGGCTCAGGTGCGCGCCGACGGTGCGGGCGGAGAGGAAGAGGTGCGCGCCCACCTCGCGGTCGGAGAGGCCGAGACCCGCGAGACGGGCGATCTGGGTCTCCAGCGGATCCAACTCGCCTGCCGCGAGCACGCGTTGGCGCAGGGCGCTCGGGCTTGTCTCGCCGGGAGGGGGCGTGCCTCCCGCGGTGGCCCGGAGTTCCCCGGTGGCCTGGTGTTCTCCGGCGGCCCGGAGTTCCCCGTCGGCCCGCGCCGCCCACGGCCGGGCGCCGATCCGGTCGAAGGTGAGCCGGGCGGAGCGCAGCAGCGGGCGCGCCTCCGCGGTCCTGCGCTGTCGGCGCAGCCAGTTGCCGTAGGCGAGCTCGGCGCGCGCCCGGGGCCACGGCCAGCGGGCGAGATTGTCGGCCAGCGCCCGCCGGAACAGGGTCTCCGCCTCGATGTCGTCGGCCAGCACGGCGGCTGCGTACCGCAGATGGACGCGGAGCAGCGGTGCGGCGCACCCCGCGGTACGCCGCGCGACGGAGGCGACCACCCGAGCCGCCTCACCTCGTCGCCCGGCGTGAACGGCCGCTTCGGCGAGGAGTCCGATGGCGCGGAAACCGTGAGCATCGAGCGGGCTGCCGGTGTCGGGGGCGGGCCTGTCGTCCGGGGGCCAGGGGGTGGGGGAGCGCTGGTTCCGGGGGCGGCTGTGGTTGGGGGAGCACTGGGTTCGGGAGCCGCTGTGGTGGGGGTTGGGAGAGCCGGGGTCGTTGGGCTCGTCCTCGGGGAACAGGGTGCGCAGCGTGTCGTAGGCCTCGTCGTGGTGGCCGGCCGCGCAGGCGGCGATGCCGCGGACCAGGGTGATCTCGCCCGGCAGATCGGCGTCCCGGTCGGGGCCGGCCTTCTCCGCGCGATCGGCCAGGCGATGGGCGTTCTCGGTGTCGCCGCGCAGGGCGGCGGCCCTGGCCTCGGCGACGAGGGCGCCCGCGGTCCCCGTCGGGGTTCCCGTGTCGGCGGCGAGCCGGTGGAGTTCGGCTGTGGCTTCGGCGGCCCGGTGCCATTCGCCGAGGTCGAGCCGGGCCCGGGTCTGCAAGGCGAGCACGCGGGTGAGCGCCGCCAGACCGCCCCGCTCACGCAACCTTCTCTCCCCGCGGTCGAGGAAATCCGTGGCGAGTACCGGGTCGCCCACCGCGAGGGCGGCCGTCCCGAGCAGTAACCACCGGTCGGCGTCGACGCGGCTCGCCGTCGCCGCGAGGCTCAACTGTGCGACGATGTCACCGACTTGGCGTACGGGTTCCGTCAATGCCAGCGCGGCCGTCAGGCGCGGGTCCCACACCGGGTCCTTCAGACGCGCTGCCGTGGCGACGAAGCGCTGACGCGCCGGCGTTCCCGCTGCCGCCCGGCGGCATGAGCGCGCGGCGGTCAGCAGAAGATCGAGGGCGAGCGCGCGATCGCCAACCCGTGCCGCGTCTTCGGCGCGTGCGCACAGGTCGAGGCCCCGGGGCTCATCAGCCGCCGGCTGGACGTCGCATAGTTCGTTCAGCCACGCGATCCGGGGCCGGTCCCGCTCGCTGGGCCCGGTGCGCGCGACCGCGTCGAGCAGTGGCCGTACGAGGTCGGCGCGGCCCACCCGCAGGCCGTGCTCGGCGGCGAGCAGCAGCCGGTGCCGGCGCCTGGCCGGATCTCCGGTGAGATGCGCCGCCCGCTCCAGGGCCCGGAGTGCCAGGACGGCCGAGCCCCGGGCGAGCGCGATCCGGTGGGCGGCCTCCAACTCGTCCGCCGCACCGTCGTCGGGCCGGTCGAGACCGAGCGCGTGGTGCCAGGCGGCGCGGTACGGGTCGGCGCTCAGGACGGCGCCGAGCGCGGTGTGCGCCGCGCGGTGCCGCGTCCGCGGCTGGGCGTGCAGCACGCTGGAGCGGACCAGGTGGTGACGGAAGCGAACCCGGTTGGCCTCGATGCGCAGCAGGCCCACGGCCTCCGCCTGCTCCAGCTCGCCGATGGCGACCGGGCCGCCGCCGAGCAGGGCGGCGGCGGCCAGGATCTCGGCGACCGAGCCGGCCGGCTCGACCGCGGCGACCAGCACCGCGTCCCGTGCCGGCCGGGGCAGGCCGCCGAACCACGCGGCGAAGCCGTGCTCAAGCCGGCCGGCCGCCGTGCGTACGGGCCCGATGGGCTCGCCCCGTGTGACCGCGGGGCCCCACCCCATCCGGGGGAGTTCGGTCAGCGCCAGCGGGTTGCCCTGGGCGCTCGCGAGGAGCTTCTCCCGTGCGGCGGGCGCCAGTTCGCGGCCGGTGACGGCGAGGACCTCGGCGGCGGCCACAGCGTCCAGGGAGGTCAGCTCAAGGCTCTCCAGGCCGACCGCGAACGGCCGCCGACCCGGCACGGTCCGCGCTGCGGCGCACAGCAGAACGGGGTCGTCATCGAGACGCCGGGCAAGGAAGGAGACCACTTCCGAACTCGCTTCGTCGAGCCAGGGCAGGTCATCCACGAGAGCGAGCACCGGGCGCACCGCGGCGGCATCGGTCAGCAGGCTCAGCGCGGCGAGCGCCACGAGAAACGGCTCAGGGGCGCGCCCCGGGTGGGTGTGGGGGCTGGGGTCGGGGTCGGAGTTGGGGCTGGGGTCAGAGTGGGGGCGGGGGCCGGTACTGGGGCTGGAGTGGGGACCAAAGTGGAGTCCGAGGCTGGAGCTGGAGCTGGAGCTGGAGCTGGAATCGGGGCCGGGGCCGGGGCCGGGGCCAAGGATGGGGTCGGGGCCAGCGCCGGCATCGAGGTCGGGGCCGGGACCGGCATCAAGGTCGGGGCCGGCATCGGAGCCGAGGTCGGGGCTGGCATCGGATCCGAGCGCGGTGCGCAAAGCATCACGCTGCACCGCGGGAAGTGCGCGTACCGAACCCAGGAGCGGGCGCAGCAACTCGTGCAACCCCGCATACGGAACGGCCGCGTCCGTCGGCACCCCCGAGGTGGCCAGAACCAGGAACCCTGATTCGGCCGCGAATCCGCGCACGGCGCTCAGGAGGGCGGACTTGCCGAGGCCGGCCGCCCCCCGGACGACCAGCGCGCCCCCGCCGGGCCCCACCGCGCGCACCTTCGCGGCCAGCACTGTCAACTCGGCCCGGCGGCCGGGTAACCAGGGGTCTGCGGGCGGATCGCCCTGTGCCGGGACGCCACTGTGCTCCATGGGACCGCTCCTTGCCTGTGCTTCTTGCCGGTGGCATGTCCCGCGAGCCACGGGATCCGATCATCCTTGGGGTGCCAACGGCCGTACGCCACTAGGCTTTTGGACATGGACGAGGAGTTACGGTCCCTCCTGGACCGGGTGCGGCGCGAGAGCGGCGGTTCGGCGGCGTACGAAGAACTGGCCGCCACCGTCGACCACGACGAGCTCGCGGCCGTGCTCACCGAGAGCGAACGCCCGCTCTGGGCGCGGGAGATAGCCGCGTTCCGGCTCGGCGCCGAGGGCGACCGCCGCGCCTTCGAAGCGCTCGTCCTGCTGCTCAACCACCGGGACCCGGAACGCTGTGCGAGCGCCGCGTACGCCCTGGCGCGGCTGGGCGACCCGCGCACCGCGCGCGCCGCTGCAGCCCTCGCGACCAACGAACTGCGCACCGCCTACGCGCTGCACCCGGTCCGACTGCTCACGGCCCTGCGCGCCCCCGAGTCCGTACCGGCCCTGATCAGGACGTTGCGGCCGCTGCTCTCGGCGCACAACCCGTACTGGCGCGTGGCGCAGGCGTGCATCGAGGGACTCGGTGAACTCGGCGACAAGCGGGCCGTCGAGGTGCTGACCGAAGCCCTGGCCCACCCGCGGGTGGCCCGGCCGGCAGCCTGGGCACTACGCCGGATCCATGCGGGGGGCCGAGTCCGCGGCTGACCCCGAAAGCGCCACAACCCGGACGTGCTCGGCCCGACCCCGACAGGGCTACTTGGCCCTGAGGCGCACCTGGCCCCCTGGGCACGCCTGGCCCCCGAGGTACGCCTAGCCCGTCCCCCAAGGCACACCCGTCCCCCAAGGCACACCCGGCCCCCGAGGCGCTCCAAGCCCTCGGCCAGGGGTGCACCCCGCCCCAGCGCCCCCTCGGGACACCCGCCCCCGCCCCCGCCCCACCCCCTAAGCGTGTTCGACCGTCGGGTCGATCACCGCGAACGCCTCGATCTCTACCAGCAGTTCGGGTCGGAACAACGCACTGACCTGCACCGCCGAGCTGGCGGGCAGCTGGTCGGGGGCTATGACGGTGTCGCGGGCCTCGCGGATGACGGGCAGGTGGGCGATGTCCGTGACGAAATAGGTCAGCTTCACCACGTCCTCAAAGGTGGCGCCGGCCGCGGCCAGGCAGCGGCGCAGGTTCTCGAAGATCTGATCGGCCTGGGCCCGCGGGTCGCCCTCCCCGACGACGTTCCCTTTGTCGTCGAGGGCACACTGCCCGGATATCGCCACGAACCGGCCGGTGCCCCAGACCACATGGCTGTAGCCGGTGCCGGGGGCCAGGCCTTCGGGTGCCAGGATGCGCGTCGGTGTCGTCATGCGGACCATCCTCGCGCACGCCACTGACAACGGTCCCCAAACCCCCGGCCTGCGTGCTCCGGCCCAGGCTGTTCGGTTGGCGGAGGAAGTCCCGTCGGGATTGTCCGGATCATCAAGAGCCGCTGACCCCAGCGTCGCGGCTCAGCCCTGCGGTACCGCGCCGGGCAGTTCGCCGACGAAGTCCCACCACTGCTGGATGGTCCACACGGCGGCGCTGGAGCGGTCGGTGGACATCCGCAGCCACACCTCCTCGCCGCCCGGCATGAGCGCCACCTCCAGGTGCGGCTCGTCCCACGTGCCCATCGGGTACATCCACTCGATGCCGTCGGGCCAAGTCCGCATCGCCACCGTGCGCACGCTCAGCGCCGCGGCCAAGGCATCCAACGCCGCCTTGGGTATCCGCACCTCCGCCGGCTCCCGCTCGATCCCTGCCACCGGGCCCCCTCGTGTCGTTCGGCGGCCCCGCTGCGCCGATCCGCTTCCACCACCGCCCCATGTCCAGCGGCTACCCCCGCAGGCACCGTACGAGCGTCTGCAAAGGTCCAACTTTCGACGGCGGACCGTCCAGATGCGTTGACACAGGACACTCACGCCCGCCGTCGCGGATCAGCGTGACAGCCGCCCTAGAATTGATCGCCGACATCGCCGACATCGCCGGCGCGATCGTCACCGCCGGCGCCCTGCGCACCGGCGCCGACCACAAGCACTCACGAGCACCACGGAAGCCACCCCACCGACGCCCTACGCGAACTCGGGCTCACGGAATGAGCACACATCATGCCTGCCCGGGACGTCGCGTGGGAGGGGGGAATTCCGGTTCAGCCCGGCCGGATTTTCTCTCCTCGCACGCCTCTTTTCTCGGTACTTTTCCAGGGTGAACGCGCTTCGGAAACTCGCCCTGTTCGCGGCAGCCTGCCTGGCCGCCCCCTTACTTGTGCCGTCCCCGGCAGCCGCAGCCGACCGTGACTTCTGTGGGAAGACCGTCTCCGGCGCCATCCTCGACAAGTACATCGCGATGGGTGACGTGTCCTCGCCGCTGAAGTGCCCGGTGACGGACGAGATGACCACTCCCGACGGGCGCGGCCGGTACACCCACTTCCAGGGCGGCTCGATCTACTGGTTGGCGGCGACCGGCGCCCACCCGGTATGGGGGGCGGTGCGCGACAAGTGGCAGGGGATGGGCTGGGAGACCTCCGCACTCGGCTACCCGAGGTCGGACGAGCTGAAGAACGCGGACGGCAAGGGGGTGCGCCAGGAGTTCGAGGGCGGCACCGTGTACTGGTCGGCGGCGACCGGCGCTCACCCGGTGTGGGGAAAGATCGGCGCGACGTGGGGGGAGTACGGCTGGGAGAACAGCGCGTTCGGTTACCCGGCGTCCGACGAATCGGACGGTACCGGCTCGTGGACCGATGATGACACCGGTCAGGTCCACACGTACCGGCTGGTGACGCAGAAGTTCGCCTCGGGTGCGACGCTGTTCTGGATTCCGGGCGGCGCGACGGAGGGCTGCGGCGGCGAGTGCACCGGCTACGAGGTGGAGGCACCGGGCAGCCTCGTCAAGCGGGTGCGAGTGAACCTGCCGACGGATTCGGACAAGTTCGTGCTGATGGTTTTCCCGACGGATGCCGGGTTCCGGGGCGGCATCGACAAGGCCGTCGACGGATGGCAGGAGGTGTGGGCGAACACGCCGAATCCGCTGCGCCTGGACACGACCGACGAGGCGGAATCTCTGCGTAAGCAGTATGCGTGTCACGCCGCGTACGCGCACCAGGAGTCCGACGGCAGCTGGAACACCGGCAATTCGTGGGATCTGGAGTCGGACAGGCCGAACGTGAGCTGGACGTACGCCACGGACGCCGTCTTCGTAGCGATCCACAAGTGCAACTGGACGTGATCGCGTGCCGCCTGAAGAAGTCCTCACCGACCTACCGTTGCCAGCAAGTTCTTGCGGCCTGGCTCGGTGAAAGGCTGGAATCGAGGTCAGGCGCACCGGCGTTCACCCTGGACGAGTTCTGACCTGGATCACGGCGTACTGGGCCACGGGCACGATCGGCACGCCGGAAGCCTATGCCCGCGACCTGCACCGTGCGGTCGAGCTGGGCAGTTGGGTCGTGTAGGTCGTGGTCGTGTAGGTCGTGCTTCAAATAGCGGCCCCGCCACAGGTGTTGCGCCGCGATGACCGCGGTGTGGGACGTGGGGATCTCCAGGACCGGCAGTGGCCCGTGTCGGAGTCGGTGGGTCTTGCCGCGGGGTGCGGGTGGGGGGTGCTGTCGGGCGTCACTTCGGGTATCGCTTAAGGCGGCCAATGTGCCGTGCGGAGCAGCCTGTTGATGCCGTGCGGAGCCGCCTGTTGATGCCGTGCGGAGCCGCCTGTTGATCGGGCGGCTCTTCCTCACGGGGCTCCGCCTCGAAGAAACTTGAACTTCCCCTCAACTTACCCGTAAAGTTGAGGGCGGATTCAAGTTATCTCCTGCGACCTTCCCACCGCCTGAGGCGGGAGGGTCGAACGCCCCGTCCCCTTTTCGGAGTTGCATCATGGCGACACTGCTGCACATCGACTCGTCCGCGTTCGCGGGCCAGGCGTCCACCTCTCGGGCTGTCACCGAGGCCTTCCGCCGTACGTGGCTGGAAGAGCACCCGGGTGGTGAGGTGATCTACCGGGACCTTGCCGTCGAGCCGGTCCCGCACATCACCGCGCACGCCCACACCGCCGGGTTGCTCGATCCGGCGGAGCACACCGAGGAGCAGGCTCGGGCCTTCGCCGAGCGCCTGGCTCTGATAGCGGAGCTGGAGGCAGCCGACGCGGTGGTCATCGGCGCGCCGATGTACAACTTCTCGGTGCCCTCCAGCCTCAAGGCGTGGCTGGACCAGGTGATCCTGATGGGCCGCACCGCCGGCTCACCGGAGTCGAAGGTGAAGGGCACACCGGTGACGGTGGTGACCAGCCGCGGCGGCTCCTACGCCCCCGGCACGCCCCGGGCGCCGCACGAACACGTGCTGAACTACCTGGAGTCGGTGCTGTCGGTGATCTTCGAGATGGAGGCGACCTTCATCGTCGTGGACCTGACGCTGGCCGCTCACATCCCGGCCCTGGAGCACCTGGCCCCGCTCGGCGAGCGGTCGCTGGCCGACGCGTTCGAAGCCGTGGAGAAGGCGGCTCGCGCCGCGTAGTCGCGCGCGACGACGGTGTCGGTCCCGCCTGGGCAGGGCCGACACCGTCGCGTTCCCGCTCGTACCCAGTTGGTCGTCCCCGGCCGGGCTCAGTCGGGCAGCGGGCGACTGCCGGTGCGGGCGCGCAGGCCCTCGAAGAGCAGGGCGAGGACGCGGCGGCGCCCGGCGTCGTCCCCGGCCCGCACGAGGTCACCGTTGACCTGGAAGAAGCGGGTGATGTCGTCCATCCGTGCATCGTCGCGCAGTGCGCCTTCGGCGCGGGCGCCGACGGCCAGCTCGGTGACGAAGGCCAGGGACCGGTCGCAGACCGCCTTGAGGGCTGGGGCATTGGGGTAGCGGCGGGAGAGCGCGTCGTTGAACGCCGGGTCGTCGGCCTGCGCCTGACAGATGGCCTCGACGTAGGCCAGCAGCCTGTCCCACGCGCTGCCGACGGTGCCGTCCGCGATGGCCATCGCCGCGCCCACCTGCCGGTCGGCGAGTTCGTTCACGACCTGGTCCAGCAGCGCGTCGCGGCTGCCGAAGCGGTTGTAGATCGTGCCGACGCTCACTCCTGCCAGCTTCGCGATCGTCTCCAGCGGCGTGTCGAGCCCGTGCTCGGAGAAGGCGTCCGCGGCGGCCTTGCGCAGCTTCTCGACGTTGCGGCGGGCATCGGCGCGCAGCGGCGGCCGCTGGAGTGCCTCGGGCACAGTGGTCACCTCTCCCTGAGTTGAGGAATGCATCATGCTGTGGGCGCGTGGGGGACAGCGAATTTGAGACTACCTTCACCTTACGACCCGCCGTCCCATTGCCAAGCGTGCCCTGCCCTCAACAGATGCCGAAGTCCGCGCAGCCCGGGGCGACGAAGGCGATGGACGAAGGCGATGCAGGTGATCTGCAACGCGGAGGACCGCGGCCACGCCGAGAAGACAGTCGAGGCGTTCGCAAAGATCTACGGCGGGAAATTCCCCAACGCGGTCGCGGAGATCACCGCAGACCGGGAGGAACTGCCCGCGTTCTACGACTTCCCCGCCGAGCACTGGATCCACCTGCGGACCACCAATCGCACGACGACCCGGACGGCCAGCGCTGAAGTGCGGCCGCTGCTGGTGCGTCGGTTACCGGCGCTTCGCCGTACGGTCGCGCAGCAGCAGCCACTGACTCGCGTCGGCGCCGCCTGAGCGCGCAGCCGGTCCGTGCAGCAGCACGGCGTAAGCCGTCCTCTCCGCCCTGCTCGGGGCGGCATGCCGGCCTGGTGCCTCCAAGGTCGGGAATGACCTCGTCATGCCTTTCCAGGCCTTGTCCGCGTTCGGAGTGCTGAGCATCGGCCCTCCCAGGGTCCGTGGGGTCGCCCCGAATAGAACACGTGTTCCCTTCTTGATCGCAACCCGGATTGTGACGGCCGACCCCGAGGTGGTTGGCTTGGCCCACCCCGAGAACCCCGGAAACACAACTGCTGGAGGAAGTGCCATGGCGCAGGTCGAGGCCACGACGGAGCGGATCGTCACGGCGGATCCGGAGACCGTGTTCGACACGCTCGCCGACTACAAGGTCGGCCGCCCCAAGCTCCTGACGGAGCACTTCAGCGAGTACGAGGTCCGCGAGGGCGGCGACGGCGAGGGCACCCTCGTCCACTGGAAGCTCCAGGCCACCAGCAAGCGCGTGCGCGACTGCCTCCTGGAGGTCACCGAGCCGACCGACGGGCAGCTCGTCGAGAAGGACCGCAACTCCACCATGGTCACCACCTGGACGGTCACGCCCGCCGGCGAGGGCCGCTCCAAGGTCGTCGTCACCACCGTGTGGAACGGCGCCGGCGGCATCGGCGGATTCTTCGAAAGGACCTTCGCGCCCAAGGGACTTGGCCGCATCTACGACGCGATGCTCGCCAAGCTCGCCGCCGAGGTCGAGAAGTAGCCCGCTCGAACTGAGTCGTACGGTCACCGGTTCGGGTGGATTTCCGTTCCGGTCCGTTGTGCGCCGTAGGTACTCCGGCCAGCGCTTAAGCGCCCGGCGCACGCCCGTCGCCCCCCTCGTCTCGCTTGCCCCGGATGTCGGCCAATGCGAGAAATGCCTCGGCGCAAGCGCGACGAGGGGAGAGTTACGTGGGCGGGATCACTCTGGTGAAGGACGACGAGCGGGCCTTCGAGCCCGCTCGGGTTCCGGCGTCGCCGCCTCCGGAGATCCAACCCCCGCCACCCGCAGCCGCGTTGGACCCCCGCCGGGTGCGCATGATCTTCCTCGGTCTGATGCTCACCCTGCTGCTCGCGGCGCTCGACCAGATGATCGTCGCGACCGCGCTGCCGAAGATCGTCGGCGATCTGCACGGCCTCGACAAGGTCTCCTGGGCCGTCACCGCGTATCTCCTCGCCTCCACGATCGGCCTGCCGATCTACGGCAAGCTCGGCGACCTCTTCGGCCGTAAACCCGTCTTCCAGTTCGCGATCGTCGTGTTCGTCATCGGCTCGGCACTGGCCGGCTGGTCGCGCACGATGGACCAGCTCATCGCCTTCCGCGCCATGCAGGGCATCGGCGGCGGCGGACTCATGATCGGCGTGCAGGCGATCATCGCGGACATCGTGCCGCCCCGGCAGCGCGGCCGCTTCATGGGCCTGATCGGCGCCGTCTTCGGGCTGGCCTCGGTCGCCGGACCGCTCCTCGGCGGCTTCTTCACCGACCACGCCTCCTGGCGCTGGTGCTTCTACATCAACGTGCCCTTCGGCCTCGTCACCCTCGCCGTCATCACCGCCGTACTCAAACTGCCGCGGCCCGCCGTGCGCCCCCGCCTCGACGTGCTCGGCATGCTGCTCCTGGCCGCCGCCTCAACCTGCCTCGTGCTGCTGACCAGTTGGGGCGGAACCGAGTACGCCTGGGGCTCCCGCACGATCCTGGGACTCGCCGCCGGAGCCGCCGGAACGACCCTGCTGTTCCTCGTGGTGGAAAACTTCGCGGCCGAACCCGTCATCCCGCTGCGGCTGTTCCGCGACCCCGTCTTCACCATCGCCGGCCTCGTCGGCGCGGTCATCGGCGTCGCCCTCTTCGGCGCCGCCAGCTATCTGCCGACCTTCCTGCAGATGGTCGACGGCGCGAGCGCCACCGAGTCGGGGCTGCTCGTACTGCCCATGATGGGCGGCATCGTCGGCGCCTCCATCATCTCCGGCCAGCTCATCAGCCGCACCGGACGCTACAAGCTCTACCCGATCGTCGGCGGTGCCGTCTCCGCCCTCGGCATGTGGCTGCTCTCCAAGCTCGGCACCGACACCCCGCGCCTCGACTACAGCATCTGGATGGCCGTGCTCGGTGCGGGCATCGGCCTGGTCATGCCGGTCCTGATCCTCGCCGTGCAGAACGCGGTGGCCCCCGCCGACCTCGGCACCGCCACCAGCGCCAACAACTACTTCCGCCAGATCGGCGGCAGCGTCGGCGCGGCGATCTTCGGCACCCTGTTCACCAACCGCCTCGCGCACGCCCTCACCGAGCGGCTGCCCGCCGGAGCGCACCTGCCCGACCCGGAGTCGATCACCCCGCAACTGGTGCACGCCATGCCGCCCGCGCTGCGCGACGGCTACATCCGGGCCTACGCCGACGCCATGCCGCGGATCTTCCTCTACCTCGTGCCGGTGCTCGTGCTCGGCTTCGTCCTCGCCTTCTTCCTCAAGGAGAAACCGCTGGTGTCCCAGAACGCCCCCACCGCCGAGAACGCCTTCGCCGCGGAGACCACCCCCGTCGCCGACACCGCGCCCCTGCCCCACGCCCGCACCGCCCCCACCTCCGGCTACGTCAGCGGCGTCCCGGTCTGCGGCACCGTCCAGCACCACGACGGCACCACCGTGCCACGCGCCGCCCTCACCCTCGTCGACGTACGGGGTCAGCAGGTCGGACGCGGCGCGAGCGGGGCGGACGGCCGGTACGCGCTGAGCGTGCCCGGAGCCGGTTCCTACGTCCTGATCGCCGCGGCCGGCGGACACCAGCCGCAGGCCGTCGCCGTCACCGTGGGCGAGCGTCCCGTCGACCTCGACGTGGTGCTCGGCGGCGCGGGCCGCCTCGCCGGCGCCGTCGTCACCGCCGACGGCACCCCGGTACGGGACGCGGCCGTCACCCTCACCGACGTACGCGGTGAGGTGGTGGCCGCCACCCGCAGTGGGCGCGAAGGGACCTATGTGATCGGCGAGTTGGTGGCAGGGGAGTACACCCTTGCCGCCAGCGCCCCCGCCTTCCGCCCGGCCGCGGTGCCGGTGAGTGTGCAGTCCTCCCGGGAAACCCGTCAGGACATCGAACTGGCCGGCGGCGCCGTCCTGCGCGGCACGGTCCGCGCGGGCGGCGGCCGCCCGGTGGAGGACGCCCGGGTCACCCTGCTCGACGCCGCGGGCAACGTCGTGGACACCCTCACCACGGGCCCCGACGGCACCTTCCGCTTCGTGGACCTGTCCTCCGGCGAATACACGGTGATCGCGGCGGGGTACCCGCCGGTGGCCACGGTGTTGCAGGTGGCCGGCGGCGGGCGCACCGAGCGGGATCTTCAACTGGGGCACGAGGACTAGGGGGTGTCGGGCGAGCACCACTGCCCCGGCCCTGCCGCAAGCACGGTGCAGCCGTCGGTGAGGCCCAGGCTGGGCGGCAGCCCGGAGCTGCCGCAACTGGGGTTGGCTGCCTGACCTTTGGTCAGTGTGTGCGGCACGGGCGCGCGGGCGTACGCCTATTCACAGGTTGGCTCCCGCGCGGCACCGCGATGGCCGTACGGTGGAGTAGCAGCCGCCGTTTGTCGCGGCGGGGAAGGAGCCCCCCACCCATGGACAGTGGTACTCCGCCGCAGCTGGCGCAGAAGTTCGCCGTGGCCGGCCGGATCCCGCTCGCCGTGATCGTCGTGGACGCCGAGGGTCTGGTGTCGCACTGGTCCTCGGGTGCGCGCCGGCTGTTCGGGCCCGGCCGGGCCGAGGCGGTCGGCAGGCCGGCCGTCGATCTGCTCCCGGTCTCCGGCGCGCTGGAGCACCACTACGACGACACGGACACCGAAGAGGACGACGCCTACGAGGCGTTCGACGCGTTCGGCCCCGGCCTCGACGCGCCGCTGACCGGGCACACCGCCTACCCCAGCGCCGGGCCGGGGGGGCGGGGCGGGCCCCGCCCGGGCCCCCGCCGCGGGGCGGGGGTGGGGCCCGCCCTCGCCGCGCCGCTGCCCGGGCACCCCCCCAACCCCCGCGCCGGCGGGGCGGCGCTGCGCGCCCCCGCCCGGGACCGCAGCGACGTGCTGTGGTGGGCCTACCCCCTCGTCGGCCCCGGGCCCGAACGGCTCCTCGTGCTCGCCGCGGACGCCGCCCAGCTGCACCTGGAGAGCGACGACGAGGACGGCCCGGTGGAGCGGATAGCGCCCGGCTTCGCCCTGCACACCGACTTCCCCGGCGCCGACGAGCTGGCCCGGCGGCTGCCGGAGATCCTGCCCAGCATGAGCGTCGGCCAGAGCACGCGGATAGTGGCCCAGGTCCTCGAACTGGGCTACCCCGTCCTGGAGTTCAGCCGGCACGACCGGGTGCCCGTCACACCCGACTGGGGCGTGCCCCGGCGCGCCGACCACCGGCCCGCACGCCGCCGCCACCCCATGGAACCCGTGGCGTGGGCCCAGCGGCCCGGTCCCGAATTCGCCGCCGACCTCGAATACGCCGCGGTGCGCGAACGGCTCGAATTCCTCAACGAGGTCAGCGGCCGCATCGGCTCCTCGCTCGACCTGTCCCGCACCATCCGGGAAGTCAGCGCCGCCGTCGTGCCCCGCTTCACCGACGTCGCGGGCACCTATCTGCGCGAGCAGGTCATCGCCGGCGAGGGCTTCCCCGACGGGCCGCCCGACGCACGCACCCTGTGGCACCGCGTCGCCCTCGAACACGTCGAGGAACCGGGACGCTGGGACGACGTGGTGCCGGTCGGCGAGTCCATGCCGTTCCCCGCGCACACCCCGTTCTTCCAGTGCATGACGTCCGGCGAGCCCGTCCTCGTGCCCCGGATCAGCGAGGAGATGGGCACCGCCATCGCCTCACAGTTCGAAAAGCGTGACATCCGTCCGCTGATCAACGGGCGGTCCATGCTGGTCGTCCCGCTGAAGGCACGCAACGTGGTACTCGGCTTCATGATCCTGCTGCGGCACGCCGAGCGGGCCGAGTTCAACGACATGGACCGCGTCACCGGCGCCGAACTGGCCGCGCGCGCCGGCCTCGTCCTCGACAACGCCCGCATGTACACCTACCAGGAGAGCGTCGCCGAGACCCTCCAGGACTCGATGCTGCCGCAGGTCACCCCGCGCATGGCGGGCTGTGACACCGCGACCCGCTACCTGCCGGGCACCCTGCTCGGCCGCGTCGGCGGCGACTGGTTCGACTCGATCAAGCTGCCGGGTTCCCGTACCGCCCTCGTCGTCGGCGACGTCATGGGGCACGGCCTCAACTCGGCGGCGATGATGGGCCAGTTGCGTACGGCCGTCCAGACCATGGCCGCCCTCGACCTGCCGCCCGGCCAACTCCTGCGCAACCTCGACGACTTGGCGCAGCGCCTCGGCGAGCACTACCTCGCCACCTGCCTATACGCCGTGTACGACCCGATCAGGGGCGAGCTCCTGATGGCCAACGCGGGCCACATCCCGCCGGTCCTCGTCCGCTCCGCCGACGGACGCAGCGAACTCCTCGAACTGCCCACTGGCGCCCCCATCGGCGTCGGCGGAGTGCCCTTCGAAACGGCTCGCGTCCGCGTCGAACCCGGTGACCGCCTCGTCATGTGCACCGACGGGCTCGTCGAGGTACGGGGCGAGGACATAGGGGTCGGCCTGGCCACGCTCTGCGAGTCGGCCGCCCACCCGGCCGCCTCCATGGACGACGCCTGCGACACCATCATCCGCTCCCTCAACACCCGCGGCGGCCGCAAGGACGACGTCGCCCTGCTGATGGCCCGCCTCAACGGCATCGCCCCCGAGGACGTCGCCGCATGGCGGCTCGCCGCCGCACCGCAAGAAGTGGGCCGTGCCCGCCGCCTGGTGCGCGAACAGCTCGCCCGGTGGGACCTCTCGGCCGTCGCGGAAACCGTCGAGCTCCTGGTCAGCGAGGTCGTCACCAACGGCATCCGGCACGCCCACGGCCACCAGGTCGCGCTGCGGCTCGTGCGGGCCGAGGCGCTGCTGTGCGAGGTGACCGACGACGACCACACCCTTCCGTCGCTGCTCGGCACCGGTCCGGACGACGAGGCCGGGCGGGGGCTGCGCGTGGTCACCGCGCTCGCCCGGCAATGGGGTACCAGCCGCACCGGCAACGGCAAGACCGTCTGGTTCGACGTGGACCTCCCGCGCCCGAAGCGCGCCACGCGCTGACGCCCCGGGAAGGCCCCGGGAGGCCTCCTCGCGGCAGCGCTCCCTCGCGGTGCCGCCCACCCGCGCCGCCGCCGCTCTCAACTCGTTTGAAGAGCACGGTGGTTACCCCACTGCGGGGTTCCACGGCATCTTGGGATCGAACGGCGCGTGAAGGTGTGCGCCGGATGCTTGCCCGGTGTGCGCCCCGCGCGGTAAACCGATCTTGACACTGTGCGGGCTGCCTGGGGAGTCGGTCATGAGCGTGACGCAGAGGTACAAGGACGCCTGGGAAGGGTTCTGGCGCGAGACGCCGGACGAGCAGGGAGCAGTCTTCTGGGACGCGGAACCGGCCCTCACCGCCGCCCGCCACCTCGCCCATTTCGCCGCCCGCATCGACGACCCCGACCTGCCGATGGTCGACCTCGGCTGCGGCAACGGCACCCAGACCCGCTACCTCGGCAGCCGCTTCCCGAAGGTGATCGGGGTCGACCTGTCGCCCGCCGCCATCGAGCGGGCCCGCAGCCAAGGGCCGGGCGCGGAGGCCGAGTTCGAGCAGCTCGACGCCGCCGACGAGAAGGCCGTCCAGGCGCTGCACGAGCGGCTCGGCGACGCCAACGTGTACGTACGCGGTGTGCTGCACCAGTGCGAGCCGGCCGACCGCCGTCCCGTCGCGGACGCCCTCGCCACCCTCCTCGGCGCCGCGGGCCGGGCCTTCGTGGTGGAGCTCGCCGAGGGCGCGAAGCCGGTCCTCATGGGCCTCGCGCAGAGCCCGGAGGGGCCGCCGGCCAAACTCCGCCCCGTCTTCGCCCATGGCATCGTGCCGGGAGAGGTGTCCGACCGCGCGCTCGACGCGCTGCTCGCCGAGGCGGGCCTCACCGTGCTGGCGCAAGGTCAACTCCCGCTCCTCACCACGGAGTACACCGCTGACGGCAGGCGCATCGAGTTGCCGTCCCGATGGCTGGTGGTGGGCCGCCCCGCATCCTGAGAGCGCTCTCGCGCCCGGGTGCTCGTGAGGCGCGTGAGGCGCGTGAGCGGGGCGGGCGTTCAGCTGGGGGTGTTGAGGGTGAAGGTGGCTCCGTCGGGGTCGCTGACACGGACCCAGGGGCCGGTGGGTGAGGAGCCGTCGGCCAGGACGGTGGCGCCGTGGTCGCGGGCGGTGTCGGCGACGGTGACGGGGTCCTTGACGGTGAAATGGGTGTGCCAGTGCGGGCGCA
>NZ_JBEZKW010000080.1:0-28617 GCF_040651795.1 Streptomyces sp. NPDC048361 | reverse complement strand
AGGGGCGGGGTGGGGCATCCCCCGGGGTCTGGGGCGGAGCCCCAGGGGCCCGGCTTTCGGCTGCGGACCGTGCTGGGGCGCCCGCGCAGTTCCCCGCGCCCCTAGTAGGGCACCCGGAGTCGACCGGTCGCGCCCAGTAGGGCACCCGGCACCGAACCCGCCACCCGCGCCCACCGCGGCGGAGCCGCGCAAAAGGTGCAGCCCCGCGCCCCCGTAGGGCACCCGGAGCCCAAAGGTCGCGCCCACCGCGGCGGAGGCGCGCAAAGGCACGGCCCCGCCCGCAGGGCACGCGCAGGCGATCCCCGGCCCGCCCCGCAGGGCTACTCGCGCGTCGCCGACTTCAGCGGGATCGTCGGGTCCGCCACCCTCGCCCGGTCCATCAGCACCGCCGATTCGATGAGCTTGCGGCCCTGGGCCAGATCTCGGGGGCGGCCCACTGCGAGGACCGCGACCAGGGCGCCGTCGCGGAGCCAGCACACCGACCAGGGCGTCGAGGAAGGATCCCCGCGGTGGATCAGCTCGTCGGTGTCGGCGTGGTGCCCCGCGTACTGGACGAAGCGGCCGAACTGCTCGGACCAGAAGTACGGGACCGGGTCGTAGTCGGTCGGGGCCTCACCCACGATGTCGGCGGCGACCGTGCGCGGACCCTGGAGCGCGTTGTCCCAGTGGTGGACGAGCAGGCGTTCGCCGAAGCGGGCCGAGGGGAACGAGACGCAGTCGCCGACCGCGTACACATCGGGCACCGAGGTGCGCAGACGGGCGTCGGCGGTGATCGCGCCTTCCGGGCCGAGCGCGATGTCGGTGCCGGCCAGCCAGGCCGTGGCGGGGCGGGCCCCGATGCCGACGACCACCGCGTCGGCGGGCAGGGCGCGACCGTCGGCGAGCCGCACCTCGCCCGGCACGACCGACTGGACCCGTGCGCCGGTGACGAGCTCGGCGCCGGACTCGGCGTACCAGCCGGTCATGGGGGCCGCGACCTCCGCGGGGAGCACCCCGGCCAGGGGGCGGTCGGCGGCCTCCACGACGGTGACCTCGCACCCCGCGTCCCGCGCCGCCGTCGCGAACTCCGCGCCGATCCACCCCGCGCCCACCACGACGATCCGGTGCCGCTGGTCGAGGACCGGCCGCAGGCGCCGCGCGTCGTCGAGGGTGCGCAGCAGGTGGACGCCCGGCACTCCCGCGCTGCCGGGCAGGGTGAGCGGTTCGGCGCCGGTGGCGATGACCAGGGTGTCGTAGCCGACCTCGCCCGCCTCGGTCACCACGCGGTGCTCGGCGGGGCGCACCCCGGTGACTTCGAGGCCGAGGCGCAGGTTCACGCCGAGCGCGTCGAAGTCGACCTCGAAGGCCGAACCCTCGGCCTTGCCGAGCAGGACGGCCTTGGACAGCGGAGGCCGGTCGTAGGGCTGGTGGGGTTCGGCGCCGATGAGGGTGATGGCTCCGGTGAAGCCCTGTTCGCGCAGGGCCACCGCGGTCTGCACGCCGGCCATGCCCGCACCGACGACCACCACATGCCGCGCTTCGGATTGCGTCTGCTGTTCGCTCACCCGATCACCATAAGCAGCTGACTATTCGTCAGGTAAGGGGCCGGGACCCGGCACGCACCCCCCGGACCCCGGGCACGCGCCGCCCGGACCCCCGGCACGCACCCCCCGGCCCCCGGACGCTCCCTTACTCCGCGCCGGAGCCTCGGGCTATGGTGGCAGGCGTAAAGCACTCGCGGGAGCCCGGACGCACCGGGCTGAGAGGGAGGCTGGGCGGCCTCCGACCGTACGAACCTGATCCGGGTCATGCCGGCGAAGGGAGGGGCTGGACGCCCATGCGTTCTTCACACAGCAGGTCCGACGACAGGCCAGGTCACGGGTCCGACGTCCTCGTCATCGGGGGCGGCATCATCGGCCTCGTCACCGCGTGGCGGGCCGCCCAACGCGGCCTCGGCGTCGTGCTCGTCGACCCCGAGCCGGGCGGCGGCGCCGCCCAGGTCGCGGCCGGGATGCTCGCCGCCGTCACCGAACTCCACTACGGCGAGCAGACCCTGCTCGCCCTCAACGTCGAGTCCGCCCGCCGCTATCCGGCCTTCGTGGCCGAGCTGAGCGAGGCCACCGGGCTCGACACGGGCTACCGCGCCTGCGGCACCCTCGCCGTGGCGCTCGACTCCGACGACCGCGCCCATCTGCGGGACCTGCACGCCCTCCAGACCCGCTGCGGCCTGGAGTCGGAGTGGCTCTCCGGCCGCGAGTGCCGCCGCCTGGAGCCGATGCTCGCGCCCGGTGTACGCGGCGGGCTGCGGGTGGACGGGGACCATCAGATCGATCCCCGGCGCCTGGCCAAGGCCCTGGTCGCCGCCTGCGCGGGCGCCGGGGTCCGGTTCGCGCACGGCTGGGCCGAGCGGCTCTCGGTCGTACGGGAGCGGGCGGCCGGGGTCGTCCTCGCGGACGGCACCGAGCTCACCGCCGACCAGGTCGTCCTCGCCGCCGGCAGCCTCAGCGGCAGGCTCGACGGCGTACCGCAGGAGCTTCTTCCGCCCGTACGTCCCGTGAAGGGCCAGGTGCTGCGACTCACCGTGCCGCCCCCGTACGCGCCCTTCCTGTCCAGGACGGTACGGGCGGTGGTGCGCGGCAGCGATGTCTATCTCGTGCCGCGCGAGAACGGCGAGCTGGTCGTCGGCGCCACCAGCGAGGAACTCGGCTGGGACACCACGGTCACCGCCGGCGGTGTCTATCAACTGTTGCGCGACGCCCACGAGTTGGTGCCGGGGATCACTGAGCTGCCGCTCACCGAGACCCGCGCGGGTCTGCGCCCCGCATCGCCCGACAACGCTCCCCTGCTCGGCCCGACCGCGCTGCCCGGCCTGCTGCTCGCCACCGGGCACTACCGCAACGGCGTCCTGCTCACCGCGGTCACCGGCGATGTCATGGCGCACGTCCTGACCACCGGTGAACTGCCCGACGAGGCACGCCCGTTCACCCCCCGCCGCTTCACCTCCGCACCTCGGGAGCTGACGACCGCATGACCATCTCCGTCAACGGCGAGCCCCGAGCGCTCGCCTCCGGGACCACCCTCGACGTCCTCGTCGCCACCCTCACGCCGTCCCGCTCGGGTGTCGCCGCCGCCGTCAACGAGGCGGTCGTGCCGCGCAGCGCCTGGCCGACGACCACGCTCGACGACGGCGACCGCGTCGAGGTCCTCACCGCCGTGCAGGGGGGCTGACCCATGGCCGACGATTCGCTGACCATCGCCGACACCACGTTCGCCTCCCGTCTGATCATGGGGACCGGCGGGGCGCCCAGCCTCGACGTCCTGGAGCGGGCGCTCGCCGTGTCCGGCACCGAGCTGACCACGGTCGCCATGCGCCGCCTCGACCCGACCGTGCGGGGCTCGGTCCTGTCCGTGCTCGAACGGCTCGGCATCCGCGTGCTGCCCAACACCGCGGGCTGCTTCACCGCGGGCGAGGCCGTGCTCACCGCGCGCCTGGCCCGGGAGGCGCTCGGCACACAGTGGGTGAAGCTGGAGGTCGTCGCCGACGAGCGCACCCTGCTGCCCGACCCGATCGAGCTCCTGGACGCCGCCGAGGTGCTGGTCGACGACGGGTTCACGGTGCTGCCGTACACCAACGACGACCCGGTCCTCGCGCGCAAGCTGGAGGACGTCGGCTGCGCGGCGATCATGCCGCTCGGCTCGCCCATCGGTTCCGGGCTCGGCATCCGCAACCCGCACAACTTCGAGCTGATCGTGGACCGCGCGAACGTCCCGGTGATCCTCGACGCGGGCGCGGGCACCGCCTCCGACGTGGCGCTCGCGATGGAGCTCGGCTGCGCCGCGGTGATGCTGGCATCGGCCGTCACCCGGGCCCAGGAGCCAGTCCTGATGGCGGAGGCGATGCGGCACGCGGTCGAGGCGGGGCGCCTTGCGCACCGGGCGGGGCGCATTCCGCGCCGCCACTTCGCGGAGGCCTCCTCCCCGAGGGCCGGCCGGGCCGTTCTCGACCCCGAGCGACCCGCGTTCTAGCCACCCGCCGCACGCCCCGTTCGAGCGTGTCCGCGTCACAGCTCGGCTGCAGTACGGCCCCCACCACGCACGCGGCGTGAAGGGGGCCGAGTGGCGCTCGTAAACTCTCCCCGTGGATACGACCCTTCATGACCCCCTCGTCGGGCAGGTGCTCGACGGCCGCTACCGCGTCGACGCGCGCATCGCCGTCGGCGGTATGGCCACGGTCTACCGGGCCGTCGACACCCGTCTCGACCGTGTGCTCGCCCTCAAGGTGATGCACCCCGGCCTCGCCGCCGACGCCTCCTTCGTGGAGCGCTTCATCCGCGAGGCCAAGTCCGTGGCCCGGCTCGCGCACCCCAACGTGGTCGGCGTCTTCGACCAGGGCGCCCAGGACCAGTACGTCTATCTCGCGATGGAGTACATCGCGGGCTGCACCCTGCGCGATGTGCTGCGCGAGCGCGGCGCGCTCCAGCCGCGTGCGGCGCTCGACATCCTGGAGCCGGTGCTCGCCGCGCTCGGCGCCGCTCACCGGGCCGGGTTCGTACACCGGGACATGAAGCCCGAGAACGTCCTGATCGGCGACGACGGCCGGGTCAAGGTCGCCGACTTCGGCCTGGTGCGGGCGGTGGACTCGGTGACCAGCACCACCGGCACGGTCCTCGGCACCGTCTCCTACCTGGCGCCCGAGCAGATCGAGCACGGCACCGCCGACACCCGCGCCGACGTGTACGCGTGCGGCGTCGTCCTGTACGAGATGCTCACCGGCGCCAAGCCGCACGGCGGGGACACCCCCGCGCAGATCCTCTACGCCCACCTCCACGAGGGCATGCCCGCGCCGTCCGCGGTGGTTCCGGGTCTCGCCTTCGAACTGGACGAGCTGGTCGCGTCGGCGACCGCCCGCAACCCCGATGTGCGCCCCGACGACGCGGTGGCCCTGCTCGCGCAGACCCGCGTCGCCCGCGCGGCCCTCGGCGACGAGCAGCTGGACGCGGTCCCGCCGGGCGCCCACGCCGTGGCGGCGGGGGCCGGCGCCGACGACCGTACGAGCGTGATCCCGCGGGCCGTGCCGACGCCGGTGACCCCGGCGGGGGTGCCTCTGCCCGCGGAGTCCGCGGGATCAGACCCCGTCAACCGCACCAGTCGGCTGATCATGCCGCAGCGCGTCGAGGACGAGCCGGAGCAGCGGCCGGTGCCGGGCGGGCCCCGCGGTCGGTTCAGTGGCCGGCGCGGGGTCATCGCCCTGGTGACCGCGCTCCTGGTGGTCTTCGGGGTCGGCGCCGGTGTCTGGTACATCAACTCCGGCCAGTTCACCCGGGTTCCGGCGCTCATCGGGCAGAGCGAGGAGGCGGCGAAGCAGAAGCTCTCGGGCGCCGGGCTCGACCTCAAGAAGGTGGACCGGCAGTTCAGCGACACCGTCGAGCGGGGCCAGGTCATCTCGACCGACCCGGCCACCGGCGCCCGTATCCGCGGCAACGGCTCGGTGACGCTCATTGTCTCGCGCGGCCCGGAGACGGCGCAGGTGCCCAAGCTGGACGGCATGCCGCTGGAGCAGGCCAGGAGTGAGCTGCAGAAGGCGGGCTTCGCGCCCGGCGACACCACGAGCGAGTTCAGCGACGGCGTGGCGCAGGGCGCCGTGATCCGCACCGACCCGCCGGCCGGCGTCAAGCGCCACACCGACTCCGCGGTCGCGCTCGTCGTCAGCAAGGGCGCCCCGGTCGACACGCCCTCCGTGGTCGGCGACTCGGTGGCCGATGCCACCTCCGCCCTCCAGGGCGCGGGGCTGAAGGTCACCGTCGCGCCCGACCAGGTCAACTCGGAGCAGGAGGCGGGCAAGGTGGCCGCGCAGTCGGCGCCCGAGCACACCCGGCTCACCAAGGGCGACACGGTCACACTGACCGTGTCCAAGGGGCCCAGGATGGTCCCGGTGCCCACCGTGACCGGTCAGAAGGCCGACGACGCGCAGAAGGCCCTTGAGGCGGCGGGCTTCAAGGTGAAGGTCGACCGCAGCTTCCCGTTCCTCAGCGACGAGGTCTCCGGCCAGTCCGTGGCCGGCGGCGCCCCGGCCCCCGAGGGCTCCACCATCACCATCACCACCAAGGGACTGTAGTCACCTCATGCGCAACCCCATCGGCGGCCATGTGCCCGTGGCCGGCGGCCTCGCCACGGCCGGGCTCCCCTACGCCCGTGACATCGGCGCCGAGACCGTGCAGGTCTTCGTCGCCAATCCGCGCGGCTGGGCCACCCCCACCGGCAACCCGGCCCAGGACGAGCGGTTCAGGGCCGAGTGCGCCGAGGCCTCGATCCCGGCGTACGTGCACGCTCCGTATCTGATCAACTTCGGTTCGCACACCGAGGCGACGGTGGAGAAGTCGGTGGAGTCGCTGCGGCACTCGCTGCGCCGGGGCCGGGAGATCGGCGCGCTCGGCGTGGTCGTGCACACCGGTTCGGCGACCGGCGGGCGGCCGCGCGCCGAGGCGCTCGCGCAGGTCCACGAGCGGCTGCTGCCGCTGCTGGACGAGCTGACCCACGACGACGACCCGTTCCTGCTCCTGGAGTCGACCGCCGGCCAGGGCTTCTCGCTCTGCTCGCGCACCTGGGACTTCGGCCCCTACTTCGAGGCGCTCGACTCCCACCCCAAGCTCGGCATCTGCCTGGACACCTGCCACATCTTCGCGGCCGGGCACGATCTGACCGCGCCCGGCGGGGCGAGGCAGACCCTCGACCTCCTGGTGGAGACCGTCGGCGAGGGGAGGCTGAAGCTGATCCACGCCAACGACTCCAAGGATGTGGCGGGCGCGCACAAGGACCGTCACGAGAACATCGGCACCGGACACATCGGCGAGGAGCCGTTCCGCGAGCTGCTCAAGCACCCCGCGACCGACGGCGTACCGCTGGTCATCGAGACCCCGGGCGGCAAGGAGGGGAACGCGGCGGACATCGCCCGCCTGAAGGCGCTGCGTCCGTAACGGACCGGCCGTCCAGTCCCTCGGAGGTCGCGGCCGTCCCTGCGCTCCTCCTGGTTCAGAGCTCGGGGCCGTCCCCGGGCTCTTCCTGGTAGGAGTAGCGCTGCTCGCGCCAGGGGTCGCCGACGTTGTGGTAGCCCCGCTCCTCCCAGAAGCCCCGGCGGTCGGCCGTCATGTACTCGATGCCGCGGACCCACTTGGGGCCCTTCCAGGCGTACAGGTGCGGCACCACCAGCCGCAGCGGGAAGCCGTGTTCGGCGGTGAGCAGGTCGCCGCCGTTGTGGGTGGCGAAGACCGTACGGTCCGAGAGGAAGTCGGTCAGGCGCAGGTTGGAGCTGAAGCCGTACTCGGCCCAGACCATCACGTGGGTGACATCGGGTGCGGGGGGCGCGAGTTCGGCGATCGTGCGGGCCGTCACCCCGCCCCATTCGGCCCCGAGCATCGAGAACTTGGTGACGCAGTGCAGATCGGCGACCACGCTCTCGAAGGGCAGCGCCGAGAACTCCTCGTGGTTCCAGCAGTGCTTGTCGCCGTCGGCAGTGGCCCCGAAGACCCGGAACTCCCAGCGTTCCGGCTTGAACTTGGGCACCGGGCCGTAGTGCGTGACCGGCCAGCCGCGCTGGAGCCGCTGGCCCGGCGGAAGCTCCGACTGCGCTGCTCCCTGCCGCTCCCGGCTCTCCGGCTGACCCATGACTCCATGGTGACAGACCCCGGAGGGTGGTGATGACCAGGGACGCCCCTATTCGGGCAACTCCTACTAAGCATGCACTTACTGGACGGTCCCCGATCACGGTGCGAGGATGCGCGAAACCTTGCCCAGTTACCGCTTGGAAGGAGCCTCTGCGATGCAGGGCGACCCCGAGGTCATCGAATTCCTGAATGAGCAGCTGAGTGCCGAGCTGACGGCGATCAACCAGTACTGGCTGCACAGCGCGATGCAGGCCAACTTCGGCTGGACGAAGCTGGCCAAGTACACGCGTCATGAGTCGATCGACGAGATGAAGCACGCGGAGGTGCTGACCGACCGGATCCTGTTCCTGGACGGTCTGCCCAACTTCCAGCGGCTCTTCCATGTACGTATCGGGCAGACGGTCACCGAGATGTTCCAGGCGGACCGGCAGGTCGAGGTCGAGGCGATCGACCGCCTCAAGCGCGGGATCGAGGTGATGCGGGCCAAGGGCGACATCACGTCCGCGAACATCTTCGAGTCGATCCTGGCCGACGAGGAGCACCACATCGACTATCTCGACACCCAGCTGGAGCTGGTCGAGAAGCTCGGCGAGGCGCTCTACATCGCGCAGCTCATCGAGCAGCCGGAGAGCTAACAGGGAGAGCCGGCGGGACGCCGCTTTCGGGGTCCACGGGACGCGTGCCCCACAGGACGGCGGAGTGTCAGGCCGCGTCGTCGAGGACGGGTGCGAATTCCGGCACCACGGCGGTGAGCGCGGGCACGCCCTGCTCCACCAGCTCGCGCCGGGGGCAGGCGCCGCGTCCGAGCAGCGCCTGGATGCGGCGCACGCACGAACCGCAGTCGGTGCCGGCCTTGCAGGCGGAAGCTATCTGGCGGGGGGTGCAGGCACCGCCGTCCGCGTGCTTCTTGACCTGCTCCTCGGTGACACCGAAGCAGTTGCATACGTACACGCGGTTCACCTCCCGTGAGCGCTGGGCTCGGGATCGTCGAGGAAAGCCCGTCCCGATGTCTCGGTGAGGCTAACCTAACCTTACCCGGCCCCCCGGGCCCGCAAAAGACCGGATACGCCAGTGGGGCGCGGATCACATGGATCCGCGCCCCACTGCCGTGCGTACGGGGAATTACTGGTCGCGGTACATCTCGGCGACCAGGAACGCCAGGTCCAGGGACTGGCTGCGGTTCAGGCGCGGGTCGCAGGCCGTCTCGTAGCGCTGGTGCAGATCGTCGACGAAGATCTCGTCGCCGCCGCCCACGCACTCGGTGACGTCGTCACCGGTGAGCTCGACATGGATGCCGCCCGGGTGGGTGCCGAGCGCCTTGTGGACCTCGAAGAAGCCCTTGACCTCGTCCAGGACGTCGTCGAAACGGCGCGTCTTGTGGCCGGAGGCCGCCTCGAAGGTGTTGCCGTGCATCGGGTCGGTGACCCAGGCGACGACCGCGCCGGACGCGGTGACCTTCTCGACCAGCTCGGGCAGCTTGTCGCGGACCTTGTCGGCGCCCATGCGGACGACGAAGGTCAGCCGGCCCGGCTCGCGGTCCGGGTCGAGCCGGTCCACGTAGGTGAGCGCCTCGTCGACGGAGGTCGTCGGGCCGAGCTTGATGCCGATGGGGTTGCGGATGCGGGAGGCGAACTCGATGTGCGCCCCGTCCAGCTGCCGGGTGCGCTCACCGATCCACACCATGTGGCCCGAGGTGTCGTACAGGTGGCCGGTGCGCGAGTCGGTGCGGGTGAGCGCCGACTCGTAGTCGATGAGCAGCGCCTCATGGGAGGCGTAGAACTCGACGGCCTTGAACTCGGCCGGGTCGGTCCCGCAGGCCTTCATGAAGTTCAGCGCGTTGTCGATCTCGCGGGCGAGCTGCTCGTAGCGCTGGCCGGACGGCGAGGACTTCACGAAGTCCTGGTTCCAGGCGTGCACCTGGCGCAGGTCGGCGTAGCCACCGGTGGTGAAGGCACGCACCAAGTTGAGCGTCGAGGCGGAGGCGTGGTACATCCGCTTCAGGCGCTCGGGGTCCGGCACGCGGTCCTTCTCCGTGAAGGCGAAGCCGTTCACGGAGTCGCCGCGGTAGGTCGGCAGGGTCACGCCGTCGCGGGTCTCGGTGCCCTTGGAGCGGGGCTTGGAGTACTGGCCGGCGATGCGGCCGACCTTCACCACGGGCACGGAGGCCGCGTAGGTGAGGACGGCACTCATCTGCAGGAGCGTCTTGAGCTTGGCCCGGATCTGCTCGGCCGACACGGCGTCGAAGGCCTCGGCGCAGTCGCCGCCCTGGAGGAGGAACGCCTCGCCCTGAGCGACGGCTCCCAGGCGGGCGCGCAGCTGGTCGCACTCGCCCGCGAAGACGAGCGGCGGATACGATTCGAGGTCCGCGATCACATCGCGCAGAGCCTCGGCATCGGGGTACTCGGGCTGCTGCGCCGCGGGAAGGTCACGCCAGGTGTTTACGTTCACGGTCACCACACCCACATTACGGGGTCGGCCAGACCGTCCATCCACACGACCACCCAATGAGACACCGGCCACGCGCACCGGCCGCGCGGACATGACCGTAAGGGCAGAGATGCGGTCCAGGAGGTCTCAACCGTGACCGACCATGATCATCCCTTGTTACTGTCACGCCAGTTACCGAATGTGGGACAAACGTGACCAGGGGTGGGTGTGAGCCGAAGCGTGACCAGCGGGCAGCAGAAACACACGAAGAGGAAGCTGGTGGGGTTCGGGGTGGCCGGGGCGCTGGCGCTCACCGCGCTCGGTCCCCAGGAGCTCGCGGCGCAGGCCGTCGCGGGCGGCACAGTACCCCCGGGGAGCGCGGGGAGCACCGCCCTTCAGGCCCAATTCGCCGGTGCGGCACGGGAGTTCAAGGTTCCGCAGAGCGTCCTGATGGCGGTCTCCTTCCGTCAGACGCGTTGGGAGGACCACGACGGCAGGCCCAGCACATCGGGCGCGTACAACGTCATGGGTCTCACCCGGGTGCTGCCCGGTGATGTCGAGCGGCCCTCCGCCCAGGACCGGCTCGCGCACCTCGATCTGAGCGGTGACCCGGCGGTCATGAAGCGGTTCGACGCCGCGAAGGCGCCGGCCACCGAGCCCGCCGTGGACACCTCGGCGCCGGCCCTGCACACCCTGGACGAGGCCGCGAAGCTCATCGGCGAGCCCGTGGACGCGGTGCGCACCGACACCGGCCGGAGCATCCGGGCGGGCGCGGCGCTGCTCGCCCGCTACCAGCGCGCGGCGACCGGCTCGCTGCCGGCCGACCCGGGTGCCTGGTATCCGGCGGTGGCCCGCTACAGCCAGGCCCCCGACGCCAAGGGCGCCGACGCTTTCGCGGAGCGCGTCTTCGCCTCGGTGCGCTCCGGCGAGCGACGGGTCACCACCGACGGCCAGGCCCTCGCACTGCCCGGGGACCCGGGCGTCAAGCCGGCCGGCCCCGGCGTCGCGGCGGCCGGCCCGTCGAAGAAGGCCCTGGCGGCGGACCCGGTGGCCCCGGCCCCCGAGTGCCCGGCCGGGCTCAACTGCGACTTCGTGCCGGCCGACCCGAACAACTACAACGTGGCGACGCGGCCGGACAACGGATACGACATCCGGCAGATCGTGATCCACGACACCGAGGGCACCTACGACGGCTCCCTCAAGACCTTCCAGGACCCGAAGAGCTCGGCCAGCACGCACTACATCGTCAAGGACGACGGAAGCCTGGTCACCCAGGTGGTGGCGACGAAGGACGAGGCGTACCACGCGGGCAACAAGTCGGTGAACATGCACGCGCTCGGCGTCGAGCACGTGGGCTTCGCCATGAAGCAGGGCAGCTGGTACGGCGAGCCGCTCTACGACGCGTCGGCGACGCTGGTGAAGTACCTGGCCGGCCGGTTCTCCATCCCGCTCGACCGCGAGCACATCCTCGGCCACGACGAGGTGCCGGGCCCCCTCGACGGCTATGTGGCCGGGCAGCACTGGGACCCGGGCCCCTTCTGGGACTGGAACCACTACATGTCCCTGCTCGGCTCCGACGACTGCACCGGCAACCGGATGCCGTCGGCCGGCCAGGTCGTCAAGGTGGTGCCGCCGTTCACCCCGCGCACCACGACGTACTACGACCCCGCGACGAAGGTGCGCACCACCTTCGACCAGCCGGTCAACTTCGGCTACCTGTACGCCGCTCCGTCCACCGACGCCGCCGCGCTGAGCGACCCGTACCTCGGCGAGCTGGTCGCGACCGAGGGCCCGAACTGGGCCAACAAGGTCGTGGCGGGCGGCCGTTACGTCGTCGCGGACCGGCAGGGCGAGTGGACGGCGATCTGGTACGGCGGGCAGAAGGCCTGGTTCCACAACCCGGGCGGCCGCTACACCTCCGTCGTGGCACGCTCGGCGGCCCCGGTCGTCGTGAAGGCCAAGGGCACGGCCCCGGTGCAGGTCTACGGCCGCTCCTACCCCGAGGACGCCGCGTACGCGGGCACCGGGGTGCCGGTGCAGGGCAGCAACTCCGCGTCCCTGACGAAGTACAGCATCCCGGCCGGTCAGGCGTACGTCGCCGCCGGTGACGTGGTCGCGGGCGACTACTACTACGGCGGCACCACGCTCGGCACCCTGGTCAAGGGCGCCCAGACCTTCTACCCGATCCGGTACAACCACCGGATCGCGTGGGTGCGGACCGCCGACGTCCAGGCCGTCGCCCCGGGGACCCGCTAGCCGTCGGGTAGAGTGCGCGCCATGTTCGCGCACTCGATCCAGAACTGGTGGTGGACCGCTCATCCGGCGGCCCACTGATCTGCGCGCGTACACACCGACGCAACGAAGGCCGCCCCCGAGGGGCGGCCTTCCGTGTTTCCCGGGCCGTTCCTCCCGCTCGTACCGCTGGAAGGAACCCCTCCCATGCTCATGCAGAGACTGCTGGACGAGAACTGCCCGCCGTTCGCGCTGCTGCGCAGACGCACCCCGGGCCGCGACCACGACACCATCGAGGTGCTGATCGGCGCGGTCCACGAGGCCGAACGCCTCGCCGACCTGCCCGTCGGGGAGCTGCCCACGCTCGCCCTCGTGCCGTTCCGCCAGATCAGGGAACGCGGCTTCGACGTCCGCGACGACGGCACTCCGCTCGCGGTCCTGGTCGCCGAGGAGAGCCACGAGCTGTCGCTCGCGGACGTGCTCGCCGCTCTGCCATCGCACGACGTACGGGTCGAGAACGGCGGCTTCGACGTCGGCGACGAGGAGTACGCGACGATCGTGCGGCGGGTGATCGACGACGAGATCGGCCGCGGCGAGGGCGCCAACTTCGTCATCCGGCGCACGTACACCGGCGAGATCCCCGGCTTCGGGCGCGCCGACGCGCTGGCCCTGTTCCGCCGGCTCCTCCAGGGCGAACGCGGCGCGTACTGGACGTATGTGGTGCACACGGGCGACCGGACCCTGGTGGGCGCCAGCCCCGAGGTGCATGTACGGATGTCCGGCGGGACGGTCGTCATGAACCCGATCAGCGGGACCTACCGCTACCCGGCCGGCGGCCCGACCCCCGAAGATCTGCTGACCTTCCTCGCCGACCGCAAGGAGACCGACGAGCTCTCCATGGTCGTCGACGAGGAACTCAAGATGATGTGCACGGTCGGCGACCGGGGCGGTGTCGTGGTCGGCCCTCGTCTGAAGGAGATGGCCCATCTCGCGCACACCGAATACGAGTTGAGGGGCCGCTCCTCGCTCGATGTGCGTGAGGTGCTCAGGGAGACGATGTTCGCGGCGACGGTCACCGGCTCCCCGGTGCAGAACGCGTGCCGGGTCATCGAGCGCCACGAGCCCGGCGGGCGGGGCTATTACGCGGGCGCGCTCGCGCTGCTCGGCCGGGACGCGGGCGGCGCCCAGACCCTCGACTCGCCCATCCTGATCCGCACGGCCGACATCTCCGCCGAAGGCCGGCTGCGGGTGCCGGTCGGTGCCACCCTCGTACGCCACTCGGACCCGGCGGGCGAGGTCGCCGAGACCCACGCCAAGGCGGCGGGTGTCCTCGCGGCGCTCGGTGTGCGGCCGGGCCGGCCGGCCGCCGACTCCGCGCGGCCCCGGCTCGCCGACGACCCCCGGGTGCGGGCCGCCCTCGACGCCCGGCGGGCCGACCTCGCGCCGTTCTGGCTGCGGATGCAGGACCGCCCGGCCGAGCCGAGCGACTCGGCGCTGGTGGTGGACGGCGAGGACACCTTCACGGCGATGCTCGCGCATGTGCTGCGCTCGGCGGGCCTGGACGTGTCGGTACTCCGCTACGACGCGCCGGAGCTGCGCGCGCGGGCGCTCGGCCATGTGGGCCCGGTGATCCTCGGGCCGGGCCCGGGCGACCCCTCGGACGCGGCCGACCCCAAGATGCGTCTCCTTCGCCCCCTCGCCGCCGAGCTGCTGCGCGAGCACCGGCACGGGCTGCTCGGGGTGTGCCTGGGCCATGAGCTGATCGCGGCGGAGCTGGGCCTTGCGATCGTGCGCAAGCGGGAGCCGTACCAGGGTGCGCAGGTGCGGATCGACCTGTTCGGGCGCGAGGAGACGGTCGGCTTCTACAACAGCTTCGCGGCGCGCTGCGAGGAGGCTCCGCCAGGGGTGGAGGTGTCGCTCGACCCGGTGACGAGGGAGGTGCACGCGCTGCGCGGCCCGGGGTTCGCGGGCATCCAGTTCCACCCGGAGTCGGTGCTCACGCTGCGCGGTCCCGAGGTGATCCGCGAACTGCTCGCGGGGGTCGCGGTGGGCTGACCGCGCCCCCGCCCACGCCCGGCCGGTGCGGCCCAACCAGGCCAGGGGCCGGCCGGGTCATGGCGCGGCCGGCACCAGGATGTTCTCGGTGTGGCGGCCTTCCGCGTAGGCCGCCACGTTCTCCACCGTCGCCGCGACGATCTGGCTCACCGCGTCCTCGGTGTAGTACGCCTGGTGCGAGGTGACCACCACGTTCGGGAAGGTCACCAGGCGGGCCAGGGTGTCGTCCTCGACCGCGTCGAGGGACCTGTCGTGGAAGAACAGTCCGGCTTCGGCCTCGTACACATCGAGGCCGACGCCGGCGAAGCGGCCCCGGCGCAACTCGTCGACCAGCGCATCGGTGTCGATCAGGCCGCCCCGGCTGGAGTTGACCAGGATCGCGTCGTCCTTCATCGCGGCGAGCTCCGCGCGGCCGATGATGTGGTGGGTCGCGGGCAGCAGCGGCACATGCAGGCTGATCACGTCGGCGGCGGTGAGCAGCTCGTCCTTGTCGACGTACTTCATGCCCAGCTCGACGCAGGCCGGGTTGCGCGCCACGTCCCAGCCGAGCAGGTTCATGCCGAAGCCGTGGGCGATCCGGGTGAACGCCTCGCCGATCTTGCCGGTGCCGAGGACGCCGACGGTGCGGCCCCGCAGGTCGCGGCCGAGCAGTCCGTCGAGGCGGAAGTCGAAGTCGCGGGTGCGGTTGGAGGCGCGCACGATGCGACGGTTCACGGCCATCGCGAGGGTCCAGGCGAATTCGGCGACGGAGTACGGAGAGTAGGCGCTGACCCGGGCGATGGTGAGGCCGAGGCGTTCGGCGACGTCCAGGTCGATGTTGTTGAAGCCGGTGGAGCGCTGGGCGATCAGCTGGGTGCCGCCGACGGCGAGGGACTGCAGGACGCGGGCGCCGAGGTCGGCGTTGACGCTCGTGGAGATCGCCTCGTAGCCGGCGGCGATCGGCGCCGTGTCCTCGGTGAGGAAGACATCGAGGCAGCGCACCTCGTGACGGCCCGCGAAGGCCCGCTCGATCAGCGGCTTCTCGTCGGCCTGCACACCGAATGCCAGGATCTCCACGACGCTCCCCTTGTGGGCACTCCCGGGCTGTTCGCCGGGTATGCGGACTATGGGCCGGATATCGCGAATATACGGCCCACAGCTCCGCCCCGCCCGGCCGGTTCAGCCGAAGAAGACGCCCACCTCGGCGTAGAGCGCGGGGTCCACGGTCTTCAGCCTGGCGGTCGCCTCGGCGATCGGCACCCGCACGATGTCGGTGCCGCGCAGCGCCACCATCTTGCCGAAGTCGCCGTCGCGCACCGCCTCGATGGCGTGCAGGCCGAAACGGGTCGCGAGCCACCGGTCGAACGCGCTCGGGGTGCCGCCGCGCTGTACGTGGCCGAGGACGGTGGTCCTGGCCTCCTTGCCGGTGCGCTTCTCGATCTCCTTGGCCAGCCATTCGCCGACACCCGACAGGCGTACGTGCCCGAAGGAGTCGAGGGTGCCGTCCTTGAGCACCATCTCGCCGTCCTTCGGCATGGCGCCCTCGGCGATGCAGACGATGGGGGCGTAGGAGGCCTTGAAGCGTGAGGTGACCCAGGAGCAGACCTGGTCGACGTCGAAGCGCTGCTCGGGGATGAGGATGACGTTGGCGCCGCCTGCCAGGCCCGAGTGCAGGGCGATCCACCCCGCGTGCCGGCCCATGACCTCGACGACGAGGACCCGCATGTGGGACTCGGCCGTGGTGTGCAGCCGGTCGATCGCCTCGGTCGCGATGCCGACGGCGGTGTCGAAGCCGAAGGTGTAGTCGGTGGCGGACAGGTCGTTGTCGATCGTCTTGGGCACGCCCACGCAGTTGATGCCGTACTCGTCACTGAGACGGGCCGCGACACCCAACGTGTCCTCGCCGCCGATCGCGATGACGGCGTCGATCTCGTACTTGGTGAGGTTCTCCTTGATACGGCGGACACCGTTCTCGGCTTTGAGGGGGTTGGTGCGCGAGGAGCCGAGGATGGTGCCGCCGCGCGGCAGGATGCCGCGCACCGCCGGGATGTCCAGCGGGACGGTATGACCCTCCAGCGGGCCGCGCCAGCCGTCCTTGAACCCGGTGAACTCGTATCCGTACTCCTGCACACCCTTGCGGACGATGCCCCGGATGACGGCGTTGAGCCCGGGGCAGTCACCGCCTCCGGTCAGTACTCCGACCCGCATGGAATGGTCCCTTCACCTGGGAGTGACGTACGCCGTCCACGCTAATGGTGATGTACGTCACTCCGGGATGGGGTGAAAGGTCAATTCATGGGACAGGAACGGGAGTTGACGACCCGTCGTTCACCCTCACGGGGGATGGCGTCAGGCGTCGCCGACGCTGTCGAGGCCGCGCTCTATCGCGTACCGCACGAGCTCCACCCTGTTGTGCAGCTGGAGCTTGCCCAGGGTGTTCTGGACGTGGTTCTGCACCGTGCGGTGCGAGATGACCAGGCGCTCGGCGATCTGCTTGTAGCTCAGGCCCTTGGCGACCAGGCGCAGCACCTCGGTCTCGCGCTCGGTGAGCTGCGGCGCCTTCGGCTCGTCGGCGGTGGCGGGCGCCGGGTCGCTCGCGAGCCTGCGGTACTCGCCGAGGACCAGGCCGGCCAGACCCGGTGTGAACACCGGGTCGCCGACGGCCGTGCGGCGCACCGCGTCGCACAGCTCCTCGGTGCTGGCCGACTTCAGGAGGTAGCCGAGCGCGCCCGACTTCACCGCCTCCAGGACGTCGGCGTGCTCACCGGACGCGGACAGGACCAGGACCCTGAGTGCCGGGTTGGCGGCGACCAGCTCCTTGCAGACCTGGGCGCCGGGCATGCCCGGCAGATTGAGGTCGAGGACCAGGACGTCGGGCGTCGCGGCCTGGGCCCTGCGCACGGCCTGCGGCCCGTCACCGGCCGTGGCGACCACGTCGAAGCCGGCGGCGGCCAGGTCGCGGGCGACCGCGTCGCGCCACATCGGGTGGTCGTCGACCACCATCACCCGCACCGTCGCGTCCGCCCGCCCGCTCTGCTGCTGCGTCATCCGTGCCGTCCTGCCTTCCCCCGTGGGACCTTCAGTTCAACTTCCGTGCCCTGGCCCGGCACGGAGATCAGCTCCGCCGTGCCGCCCAGGTCGCGCAGCCGGCCCCGGATCGAGAGGGCGACGCCCATGCGCCCCTCCCCCTCGGCCTTCTCCAGCCGGCCCGCCGGGATTCCGGGCCCGTCGTCCCGTACCGTCACGATCACTTCGTCCCCCCAGTCCTCGACCAGGATCCAGGCCTGGGCGGACTCCCCCGCGTGCATACGGACATTGTCCAGGGCGGCACTGACAGCGGCCGCCAACTCCCGTGCCGCGGGCGGGGGGAGCGGCACCGGGGCGCCGGGTTCCGCGAAGGAGACCTTCGAGCCCGCGTGCCGGGCGAGCAGCGAGCGCAGGTCGACGGTGCCCACCTCGCCCGGCTCGTCGTCGACCTCCACCACCCGCACGACGGCGCCGTTCGCGACGTCCTCGGAGGCCCGGCTCGTCGGCACGAGGCCGCTGGAGACCAGGGTGCGCAGGGCGACCTCCTGCTCGCCGGCCATCCGGCCGAGCTCGGCGGCCTCACCGCCGAGCGCGCTGGCACGGCGCTGCACCATGGCGAGCACCTGGAGCACGCTGTCGTGGATGTCGCGGGCCAGACGCTCGCGTTCGCGGGTGGCGGCCTCGATCTCCAGGGCGCGGGCGAGGGTGGCCTCACTGGCCCGGGCCACCTCCACGATGTAGCCGATCGCGATGGAGGCGATCCACACCAGGAGCACGTTGTGGAAGGTGTCCCGGGTGGGGTGGGCGCGCTCCACGATGTTGGCGACGGCCACCAGCGAGGAGGCGAACGCCGCCCAGCGCCAGCCGCCCTTGATCCCGTAGGCGAGGACCGCTCCGGCTGTCGCTATCGTCGGCAGCGTCGGGCCGTCGATGTGCTGGGCGTCCAGGTCGGCGAGCGGGGTGAGCAGGATGCCGGTGATCACCACGGCGAGGTCGAGGGCGAGGAAGCGCTTGGTGCAGGCCGCCGCGTTGGCGACCCTCGGCAGGGTCGCGGCGTTCCACACGGTGAGCACCGCGAGGTATCCGATGCCGACCCAGGGTCGTTCGAACTTCTCGTACCCGTTGGCGAAGAGCGCGAGGGCGTAGAGGGTGGTGAGCACCCGGTAGCCGGCCAGGGCACGCCACAGGGGCAGTTCCACCGACATCCGTACGACTCGTTCGCGCTTCGCCATTTCCCACCCCTGGACCGACCGATCACCTCTGCACGGCCCCCCGGCCGGCGCGCGGCTAGCCGCCGGGCCGCTCCGCCCGCTTGGCCTGCTCGATCTCGCGCGCCTTCTCCGCCTTCTCCGCGGCCTTCTGCTCGTCGGCGACGCGCTTGGCCTCCTCCGCGATCTGCCGCTTGGCGGCGGTCGCGTAGATGTCGACGTACTCCTGGCCGGAGAGCTTCATGATCTCGTACATGACCTCGTCGGTCACCGAGCGCAGGATGAACCGGTCGCCTTCCATGCCCTGGTACCGGCTGAAGTCGAGCGGCTTGCCGATCCGGATGCCGGGGCGCATCAGCTTGGGGACGACCTTCCCCGGCGGCTGGATCTTCTCGGTGTCGATCATGGCGATCGGGATGACGGGGGCGCCGGTGGCCAGCGCGACCCGGGGCAGCCCGCCCGGCTTGCCGCGGTAGAGACGGCCGTCGGGCGAGCGGGTGCCCTCCGGGTAGATACCGAAGAGGCCGCCGTTCTTGAGGACGTCGATACCGGCGTTGATCGCGGCGTCGCCCGCCCCGCGGGCACCGGAGCGGTCGACGGGGAGCTGGCCGACGCCCTTGAAGAACGCGGCCGTCAACTTGCCCTTCACTCCGGGTGAGGTGAAGTACTCGGCCTTGGCGATGAAGGTCACCTTGCGGTCGAGGACGGCGGGCAGGAAGAAGGAGTCCGAGAACGAGAGGTGGTTGCTCGCGAGGATCGCCGGCCCTTCGGCGGGGATGTTCTCCAGGCCCTCCACCCACGGCCTGAAGGCGAGCTTCAGTGAGCCGCCGATGGAGAACTTCATAGCGCCGTAGATCAACTCGGATGCCTTCCTTTGCTTGTCGAACAGACCTTAACCCGTGTGGGGGCCCGCCCTCCCGCGCGACGGCTCTGGTCGGTGTCAGTCCGGTCGCGTACCGTGAAGTACGACTCCCTCGCACAGCCCCCCGCCCCGCTCATGAACAGGAGACCCCTGGTGCCGGTCCTCCCCGGAGCCGAGCCGTTCCGCCACGAGGGCGGAGAGGTCGGCGTCCTCCTCTGTCACGGTTTCACCGGTTCCCCGCAGTCGCTGCGCCCCTGGGCGGAGTACCTCGCGGAGCGCGGTCTCACGGTCTCGCTGCCGCTCCTGCCCGGACACGGCACCCGCTGGCAGGACATGCAGCTCACGGGCTGGCAGGACTGGTACGCGGAGGTCGACCGAGCCCTGCGCGAGCTGCTCGAACGCTGCACCCAGGTCTTCGTCTTCGGGCTCTCGATGGGCGGCGCCCTCGCGCTGCGGCTTGCCGCGCGGCACGGCGACTCGGTGCGCGGCCTGGTGCTCGTCAACCCGGGCAACAAGGTGCACGGCGTGGCCGCGCGTGCGCTGCCGGTGGTGCGCCACTTCGTGCCCTCCACGAAGGGCATCGCCAGCGACATCGCCAAGGAGGGCTCCGAGGAGATCGGCTACGAGCGGGTGCCGCTGCACGCGGCGCACTCGCTGCGCACCTTCTTCCGCATCGTCGACGGTGAACTGCCGCAGGTGACGCAGCCGTTGGTGGTCCTGCACAGCCCGCAGGACCATGTGGTGCCGCCTGTCGACTCGGCGCGGATCCTCAGCCGGGTCTCCTCCACGGACGTCGAGGAGATCCTGCTGGAACAGAGCTACCACGTGGCGACGTTGGACCACGATGCGGAGCGGATCTTCGAGGAGAGCTACTCGTTCATCGGCCGCCTCGCTCCTGGGGTCAAAGAGAAGGGGAGCACGACCGGTGGCTGAGCACGACGCGGACCGCGAGCCGCAGCCGATCGACGAAGAGGCTGCCTGGGCGGCGATCGTGGCGGGGTACGGCGAGGAGCCGGACGACCCGCCGGGCGCCAGACCGTTCAGATCGGTGGAGGACCTCGCGCTGATCGAGGACGAGCCGGACGAGCCGGGCCGGCCGGACCAGCCGGGGGCGGAGAGCCGGGAGGGCAGCGCCGCGGACGGGGAGCCCGACGCGGCACGCCCCAAGGCGCCCGACAAGGGGCTGGACAAGCCCGCGCTCGGCAGCTCGGTGGTGTTCGCCCCGGGTGTGCGGGGCCCCCGCGACCACACGCCGGCCGAGCCCGGCGACCACGACCTGGACGGCCTGGACGGCTCGGACGAGGGCCACTTCGTGCCGCCCGAGCCGCCACCGCTGCCCGAGGCCGACGTCACGGCGAAGTTCGCGTGGCTCGGCGTGGTGGGCGGCCCGCTGTTGCTGATCCTCGCGGCGATCTTCGGCTGGGACATGACGTGGTGGCTCACCACGCTGGGCGTGGGCGGCTTCCTCGGCGGCATCGCGACGCTGTTCGCCCGGATGCAGCCGGATGACGACGACGAGGATCCGGGGCGGGGCGCGGTGGTCTGAACGGCGCCCCTCCGCGAGGGCGGGTCAGCCCTTCTGGTGCGGGCCCGCTGCGGTTTGCGCAGTTCCCCGCGCCCCTGACCGCTCGACGCCGGCCAGCATGGGCCACCTCAGCCAGCCGGACCGCTCGACGCCGGCCAGCATGGGCGACCTCAGCCTGTCCGGCGTTTGAGGACGAGCGCCCTTCAGGCGCGAACGGGGTCTGGGGCGGAGCCCCGGCAACCCCGCCGCTTTCGACTGCGGACCGTGCTGGGTCACCCGCGCAGTTCCCCGCGCCCCTGTAGGGCACCGCGCACCGAGCAGTCACCCACCCCCTGGCAGAGCCAGTAGGGCACCCCGCACCGAGCAGACACCCACCCCCGGCAGAGCCAGTAAGGCACCGCGCACCGAGCAGTCACCCACCCCCGGCGGAGCCAAGAGGGCACTCGGCGCCGACCCCGTCACCCCGCCGGCACCCGCAGGACCGCCAGCACCGGGAGGTGGTCCGTGGCTGCTGCCAGGTCGGGCTGGGCCGCGAGGCTCAACGGCACGCCGCAGCCCAGCACTTCGACCCCCCGGGTGGTGAAGATCGCGTCGATGCGCTGGTGCGGGTCGCGGGGCGTGGAGGTGAACTCCCCGCCCCACGGGGCGACTTCCCAGCAGTCCCGCAGGGTCGAGGCCAGCCGGGTGAAGCTGCGCCCGCCGGGCCGTTCGTTGAGGTCGCCGCCCGCGATCGCGTGGTCCACGCCCATCCCGGCGAGCCGGTCGAGCAGCGCGCCCGCCTGCCCGTACCGCTCGGCCTCCTGGAGGCTGAGATGCGCGCTCAGCACACCGATCCTGGCCCCGCCGATCCGTACCACCGCCGTCGCGAAACCACGCCGGTGCAGACCGGGGGTGCGCGGGAGCAGTACGTCCTCGGTGCGTTCCACCGTGGCCCGCAGGGAGCACAGCAGCATCGGGCCCGCGGCCGTGGCGCCGCCGCCGAGGATCACCAGGTCCGTCGCCGCGGCCAGGCGCGCCGCGGCCTTGCGCCAGCGGAAGAAACGCGGCGCCTCCTGGATCAGGACGAGATCGGGCGCACAGGCGCGAATCACCCGGGCCAGCGCCTCGTTGTCGTCGCGCATCGAGCGGATGTTGTAGCTGAGGACGCGGATCACGGCCGAGCCGTCCTCCGTGGCGGACGCGGGCAGTTGGCCGGCAGGGTGGGTGGTCATGGTCCACAACGTATGACAGCGCCCGCCGGTCCGGGGAGGACTCGGCGGGCGCCGTCGGTGGTGCGGGGTGTCCCTGGGCGATCCCTACATGATCGGGTCGGGCTGGCGGGCCAGGTCCGCGGCGCCGACCAGGCCGGCCTTGTTGCCGAGCTGGGCCGCGATGACGTCGGCGACCGGGCGCCAGTTGCCGCCGACCAGCCAGCGCTTGTAGGACTTGCGGATCGGGTCGAGCACCAGCTCGCCCTCGTCCGAGAGCCCGCCGCCGACGATGAACGCCGACGGGTCGAAGAGCGAGGCCAGGTCGGCCAGGCCCGCGCCCGCCCAGCGCGCCAGCTCGCGGTAGGAGTCGACCGCGACCGGGTCGCCCTGCCGCGCGGCCATCGAGATGTGCTTGCCCTCGATGCCCTCGGGGGTGCCGTCGCCGAGCCCGAGCAGGAACTCGGCGCGCTCGGGGGTGGCGTTGGCGCGCTGCTTGGCGTACCGCACCAGGGCACGCCCTGAGGCGTACTGCTCCCAGCAGCCCTGGCTGCCGCAGCCGCACAGCAGACCGTCCGGCACCATCCGGATGTGCCCGAACTCGGCCGCGACGCCGAAGTGGCCGCGGCGCAGCTTGTTGCCGATGATGATGCCGCCGCCGAGGCCGGTGCCGAGCGTGATGCAGATGACGTTGCGGTGGCCCTTGCCGGCACCGAAGCGGTACTCGCCCCAGGCGGCCGCGTTGGCGTCGTTCTCGACGACGACGGGGAGGCCGACGCGCAGCTCGACCTTCTCCTTCAGCGGTTCCTGACGCCAGTCGATGTTGGGCGCGAAGTAGACGGTGGACCGCTGCCGGTTGACGTAACCGGCGGCCCCGATGCCCACGCCCACGATCTCGTGTCCGGCGCGCGCGCCGTCGACGGCCGAGGCGATCGCGTCCACGATGGCATCGGGCGTGCCGGGAGTCGGCACCTTGTGGGTCGAGAGGATGTTGCCCTCCTCGTCGACCACGCCCGCCGCGATCTTCGTGCCGCCGATATCGACACCGATGGTGAGTCCCATGAATCCCTCAGTTCGGTCGAGCCCCGCTACGGCCAACCGTACCCGAGGCAGGGCGGCAGCCGGCGTGCCGAGTCCGCCTGCGTCCGGGGGGTGAGACCGGGCCCGCCGTTCTGCCGCCCGGGGCCTCAGTCGAGGTCGATGTGCTCGGTGGGGCCGGGGCCCTCGTCGCGCCTGCCCTTGTCGTCGCCGGACGCCCAGCGGCGCTCGTGGCCCTCGACGGCGGAGCGGTAGGCGGCGAGCAGCTCGCCGCCGGCGGCGGCCAGGTGGTCGAAGACCTCGGGGTTGCGCTCGATGACCGGCTCGACGGCGGACTTCGCCTGGTTGATGAGCTGCTGTACGGCGCCCTGGGCGGCCATGCCGGACAGCCCGGCCGGGCCGGCGAAGAGCCCGCCGACCTTGTCGGTCACGGCCTCGAACAGCTTGCGCAGCTCATCGGCGGCGGAGCCGGGTGGGGTGCCGTACTCGGCGCGCAGGCGCTCCTTCTCGGCGGCCAGGTCCTCGGCGCAGGCGTCGGCCCAGGCATCCGCGTCGGGTGCGGGGCGCTCGGTGGCTTCGCTCATGGCGGACTCCAGCAGCTGGTTTTCCTACGGTGTTGTTTCCTTCGACGTTACCCGAACGGAGGTACCGCGTTCAGCGTCCGCGGGGCCACAGCTCGGGATCGGGCGCGCAGCGGATCTCCAGGACGCCGTCGTGGAGCCCAGCCCCGGTGACGGTGCAGCGGCGCAGCGCGGACGGCAGCGGCACGATCCGGCGGAACGGGCCGACGGTGAGCAGGAGTTCGTCGCCGCGCCGTACCAGCGAGAGCCCGTCCTTCACGGCGCCGGGCAGCGGCAGGCGCCACACCAGGACGTCGTCCTGGTCGAGCCGGTCGGCGACGGTCCAGCGGGGGCCGGGGGCGGGCGGCCCGTCCGGCGGGGGCGTAAGGCCGAGGAGGCCCAGGTCGTCGTCACCGCGCGGATCGCGTCCCAGGTGGGCGACCTCGCACACGGCGGGATACTCGTCGGTCAGCTCGGCCAGGTGTTTGCGCTGCTGGGCGACGAGCCCGGCGAGCCAGGGGTCGGGGGTCTCGGCGGGCAGCAGCCGGTTGGCGACCACCGCGTCGAGCGTGAGCCGGTGTACGGCGAGACCGAGCCGGGCAGTGCGCAGGGCGTCGGCCGCGGTGGGGCCGGGCTCCGCGACGAGCCGTACGGTCGTGCCCGGGTCCTCGATCACGGCCTGGACGGCGCCCAGTTCGAGGTCCCAGCGCGCCGCGGTCTCGTACAGCCACTGCGCGGGCATGGGGACCCCGGCGAGCTGGGCGAGGACCGGGCGCAGCGAGCGGGCTGTCTGGCGTTCGGGCGGCAGGAGCCGGCGCAGATAGCGGCGCAGCTGCTCGGGCAGGGCGAGGGTGGCGAGCGCCCGGTCGGCGGCCGGCAGGTCCACGACGAGCAGGCCGGGTTCTTCGGCGGCGGCCTCGCGTACGGCGCTGAGCAGGGCGAGCTGTTCGGCGCCGGGGAGTTCGGTGAGTTCCTCGGCGTCGAGCCGGGCGGCGCCGAGGAGGTCGAGTACGGGGCCCGCGCGGTCCTGGAAGGCGAGGAGTTCGGCGCGGAAGTGGGCCGCGGCGTCGATGCGCCGCACGGTGACCCCGGTGAGGTCGCCGGGCAGCGGGTCCGAGGTCAGCAGGGTGACCCGGGTGTCGCGGCGGGCGGCGGCGAGCGCGGTCGCCGCTGCGATGGTGGTGCGGCCCGCGCCGCCGGGGCCGGTGACGAGGACCGTACGCACGTCTAGAGCTTCTCGGCCCCGTCGGCGGGGCCGGCCGGCGCCTCGCCCGGGCCGCTCTCGACGCGCTTCTTCAGGCCGGCGAGGGCGCGGTCGATGATGACCTTCTCGGCCTTGCGCTTGATCATGCCGAGCATCGGGATCTTGACGTCGACGGTCAGCCGGTAGGTGACCTCGGTCTTGCCGCCGGGGGCGTCGGCGAGGGTGTACGAGCCGTCGAGGGTGCGCAGCATCTGGGACTTGACCAGGGTCCAGCTGACCTGGTTGCCGTTCCAGCTGTAGGCGAGGGTGTGGTCGTCCTTGATGGCGCCCGCGTCGAGCAGGAGGCGCACCTTCTCGGCGTGACCGGCGGCGTCCGTGGAGAGCACCTCGGCCTCCTTCACCTCGCCGGTCCACTCCGGGTAGCGGGCGAAGTCCGCGATCACTCCCATGACGTCGGCGGGGGCCGCCTCGATGGTGATAGACGAGCTGGTGTGTTCCGCCATCGTCGTGGCTCCTCCAGTGCGCGGTCCGTGGGTCTGCATCTCCCCCGCCCGGCGGGGCCGATGGCGTTGGGGAGGTGGGTGCAGGCTATCGCGTACGGGCCGGTGGCCGGTCCAGTGCCCGGGTCGTCCCGTGCGGGCGGGGGCCGACGGGTGGCCGGATCACCACGTGCGGGCGGCGGGCGGGCGGCCGCCGGGTCACCACTCCAGGGCGAAGGGCCTGGAAGTGGCGGCGAAGTGCCCGACGTTCACGCACTCGGTGCGGCCGATCCGCATTCGGCGGGCCAGCGGCTGGTGGACGTGGCCGAAGAGGGAGTAGCGGGGCCGGGTCTTTTTGATCGCGGCGAGCAGGGCGCGCGAGCCGCGCTCGAAGCGGCGGGCCACGGTGTCGTACACGAGCTCGGGGACCTCGGGCGGGATGTGCGAGCAGAGCACGTCGACCTCGCCGAGCGCCTCGACCTTGGCGGCGTACTCCTCCTCGGAGATCTCGTACGGGGTGCGCATCGGGGTGGGCAGGCCGCCGCCGACGAAGCCGAAGACACGCCCGGCCAGCTCGATGCGCCGGCCGTCGAGGACGGTGGTGCCCGGGCCCGCGTACTGCGGCCAGAGGGTCGGTATGTCGACGTTGCCGTAGGTGGCGTACGTCGGGGTGGGGAAGGCGGCGAACAGCTCGGCGTACTGGCGGCGGACCGCGGCCTCGATGGCGGCCTCGCGGTCCAGGCCGGCCCATAGCGAACGCCCCAGCTCACGGGCCTCGTCGAAGCGCCGTGCGGTGCGCAGGGCGACGATCCGGTGGGCGTTCTCGACGCCGAACAGGTCGGGGAAGATGCCGCGGGAGTGGTCGGCGTAGTCGAGGAAGAGGACCAGGTCACCGAGGCAGACCAGGGCGTCCGCGCCGTCGCCGGCCCGGGCCAGGCCCTCCGCGTTCCCGTGCACATCACTGACCACATGAACTCGCATGGAAGCCACCTTAGGCCGTCGGACCTGCGGTTACTTCCGAGTGGTCAAAGGTGTGGACTATCGTGCGCGAAGCAGAGTCAAAGTTGTGTGACGCACCGAACATCTGGCCAGAACCCCCTATCGGGAACCCACTACCCATGGGTAACGTCCGGGCAGTCCAGTCGTGCTCGGAGAGTTCCGCCCCCCACGGATCCGCCGGGCACCTGCCCGATCTTGGACCGCAGCCGGTGCATCACACAGAGCCGTGGCGCCGGCGCCCGATGAGGAGCAGCAGTCTTGCGCGAGTTCAGCCTTCCGGCCCTGTACGAGGTCCCTTCGGACGGCAACCTGACGGATCTGATCCGCCGCAATGCCACACAGCACCCCGATGTCGCGGTGATGAGCCGCAAGATCGCGGGTGCCTGGGCCGATGTCACCGCCCGCCAGTTCCTCGCCGAGGTGCGCGCCGTCGCCAAGGGCCTGATCGCCGCGGGCGTCGAGCCCGGTGACCGGGTCGCCCTGCTCTCGCGCACCCGCTACGAGTGGGTGCTGATCGACTTCGCGATCTGGAGCGCGGGCGCGGTCACCGTGCCGGTGTACGAGACCAGCTCGGCCGAGCAGATCCAGTGGATCCTCGGCGACTCGGGCGCGCGGATGGCCATCGTCGAGTCCCCGGCGCACCACGCGTCGGTCTCCTCGGTCCAGGCCGGGCTGCCCGCCCTCAAGAGCGTCTGGGAGGTCGAGGCCGCCGCCGTTGAGCGGCTCACCGCGATGGGTGCGGACGTCTCCGACGAGCTGCTCGACCAGCGGATGTCCACGGCGCACGCCGACGACCCCGCCACCATCGTCTACACCTCCGGCACCACCGGCCGCCCCAAGGGCTGTGTGCTGACCCACCGCGCGTTCTTCGCGGAGTGCGGCAACGTGGTGGAGCGGCTCAAGCCGCTCTTCCGCACCGGCGAGTGCTCGGTGCTGCTCTTCCTGCCGGCGGCCCATGTCTTCGGGCGCCTGGTCGAGGTGGCCTCCGTGATGGCGCCGATCAAGCTCGGCTGCGTACCGGACATCAAGAACCTCACCGATGAACTCGCCTCGTTCCGGCCGACGTTGATCCTCGGTGTGCCGCGCGTCTTCGAGAAGGTCTACAACTCGGCGCGCGCCAAGGCGCAGGCCGACGGCAAGGGCGCGATCTTCGACAAGGCCGCGAACACGGCGATCGCGTACAGCACGGCGCTCAGCACGGAGGCCGGCCCCTCGGTCGGCCTGCGGATCAAGCACAAGGTCTTCGACCGGCTCGTCTACAGCAAGCTGCGGGCGGTGCTCGGCGGGCGCGGCGAGTACGCGATCTCCGGCGGCGCGCCGCTGGGCGAGCGGCTCGGCCACTTCTTCCGGGGCATCGGCTTCACCGTCCTTGAGGGCTACGGCCTGACCGAGTCCTGCGCGGCGACCGCGTTCAACCCGTGGGACCGCCCGAAGATCGGCACGGTCGGGCAGCCGCTGCCGGGGTCGGTGGTACGGATCGCGGACGACGGCGAGGTGCTGCTCCACGGCGAGCACCTGTTCCAGGGGTACTGGAACAACCCGGCTGCCACGGCCGAGGCGCTGGCCGACGGCTGGTTCCACACCGGGGACATCGGCACCCTCGACGAGGACGGCTACCTCGCGATCACCGGCCGCAAGAAGGAGATCATCGTGACGGCGGGCGGCAAGAACGTCGCCCCGGCGGTGATCGAGGACCGCATCCGCGCGCACGCACTGGTCGCGGAGTGCATGGTGGTCGGCGACGGGCGGCCCTTCATCGGCGCGCTCATCACCCTGGACGAGGAGTTCCTGGGCCGCTGGGCCGAGGAGCACGGCAAGCCCGTGGGGTCCACGGCGCTCTCGCTGCGCGACGACGCGGAGCTGCTCGCGGAGGTGCAGCGGGCGGTGGACGACGGGAACGCGGCGGTGTCCAAGGCGGAGTCGGTACGGAAGTTCCGTGTGCTCGGGGCGCAGTTGACGGAGGAGGCGGGGCACATCACGCCCTCGCTGAAGCTGAAGCGGAATGTTGTGGCGAAGGACTTCGCGGGGGAGATCGAGGCGATCTACTCTCGCTGAGCGTGCGGCGGGGCCGCGCCTTCTGCGCGGCTCCGCCGCGGCGGGCGCGAGCTGCGGGCTCGGTGCCGGGTGCCCTACGTCTTCCGGGGCGCGGGGAACTGCGCGAGACGCGGGCACGGTCTGCAGACGAAAGCGGGGTT
>NZ_JBEZKW010000079.1:0-29129 GCF_040651795.1 Streptomyces sp. NPDC048361 | reverse complement strand
CGGAGTGCATGGCGCGCACTCCGGGGCCGCCCGGCTCAGACCCTTACGGGTTGAGGCACAACGTCACTTGTTGACGCAGGTGTTGCCGAAGGCGGGGTTCAGCAGCCCGATCACGGAGACCGTGTTGCCGCACAGGTTCACCGGCACGTGGACGGGGACCTGGATGACATTGCCGGACGCGACACCCGGGGAGTTCACAGCGGCGCCCTGGGCACCCGCATCCGCGACGGCCATACCGGCACCCGCGAGAACCAGACCACCAGTGACAGCCGCAGCAGCGACGACCTTCTTGATCATTACTTCCTCCTTGTTGGCATATGTGCGATCCCAGCCGCGGACCGCACACCCTGTAACGAGGGGGAAGTTATGGGGCTACGAGCATATGAGTACATTCACTCTTTTCAGTCATATACGTACGCTCAGACGATTAATCGAGCGCTCCGCGCGGGGGCGCGGCGGAGTGCGCCGGTTCAGGACGCGTCGATGAACCGGTCCAGGACGCGTACGCCGAACTTCAGGCCGTCGACCGGGACCCGCTCGTCCACGCCGTGGAACATCCCCGCGAAGTCCAGCTCCGGCGGCAGCTTCAGGGGCGCGAAGCCGAAGCCGCGGATGCCGAGGTCGTCGAAGGACTTGGCGTCGGTGCCGGCCGAGAGCATGTACGGCACGGCACGGGCGATGGGGTCCTCGGCGCGCAGCGCGGTCTGCATGGCGTCGACCAGGGCGCCGTCGAACGTGGTCTCCAGCGCCTTGTCGGCGTGGACGTCCTCGCGCCGGACACGCGGGCCGAGGATCCGGTCGAGGTCGGCGAGGAACTCCTCCTCGTACCCCGGCAGGAAGCGCCCGTCGACGTGGGCGGTGGCCTGCCCGGGGATGACGTTGACCTTGTAACCGGCGCCCAGCTGCGTCGGGTTGGCGGTGTTCTGGAGCGAGGCGCCGATCAGCTTGGCGATGCCGCCGAGCTTGGCGAGCGTGCCGTCCATGTTCTCGGGGTCGAGCTCGGTGCCGAGCGCGTCCGAGAGCTCGTCGAGGAAGTGCCGCAGGGTCTTGGTCACCCGCACCGGGAACTTGTGCCGGCCGAGCCGGGCCACCGCCTCGGACAACTCGGTGATGGCGTTGTCCTTGTGGATCATCGAGCCGTGGCCTGCGGTGCCGTCCACGGTCAGCTTCATCCAGTGCATGCCCTTCTGGGCGGTCTCGATGAGGTAGAGCCGCAGGTTCTCGTTGACGGTGAACGAGAACCCGCCGACCTCGCTGATCGCCTCGGTGCAGCCCTCGAAGAGCTCGGGGTGCTTGTCGACGAGGAACCGCGCGCCGTAGGTGCCGCCGGCCTCCTCGTCGGCGAGGAAGGCCAGGACGATGTCGCGCGGGGGCTTGCGGCCGCTGCGCAGCCGGTCGCGTACGACCGCGAGGGTCATCGCGTCCATGTCCTTCATGTCGACCGCGCCGCGGCCCCACACACAGCCGTCGGCGATCTCGCCGCCGAAGGGGTCGTGCGTCCAGTCGTCGGCGTTGGCCGGTACGACGTCGGTGTGGCCGTGGATGAGCAGCGCGGGCCGCGAGGGGTCCTCGCCGGCGATGCGGGCCACGGTGGAGGCGCGGCCCTTGTGCGACTCGAAGATCTTCGGTTCGAGGCCGACCTCGGCGAGCTTCTCCGCGACGTACTCCGCCGCCGCACGCTCACCGGGCCCCGAGTGGTCGCCGTAGTTACTGGTGTCGATCCTGATCAGATCGCGGCAGAGGTCGACGACCTCGTCCTCACCGCTCACGCCGCCGGTCCCGGTCGTGCTCGATTCGCTCACGCTGCTTCCTCCCGCTGTCGCTCCGTGTCGTCCCTGTCCATCCTGCCCCCGCGCCCCCTCGGCGCCCAAGGGCGGCTTCCCGCCGACATCCGGAGTTCACGCAGGCCAGGGGGGTGATCGAGCACCCCCGGATGTTTGCTATTGTTTTCCACGTCGGAACGGGCACGGCCCGCGAGACAGACACCTTGTCCGGGTGGCGGAATGGCAGACGCGCTAGCTTGAGGTGCTAGTGCCCTTTATCGGGCGTGGGGGTTCAAGTCCCCCCTCGGACACCAGCAAGAACCCCACTTCGGTGGGGTTCTTTTGCGTTCCCGGGAGGCTGCGGGGGGGGCCGCAGGCCGCCGGGTTCACATTCTCCTCAGCGCCAGCACCGCGTTGTGGCCGCCGAAGCCGAACGAGTTGCTGAGGATCAGGTCGCCGTAGGGCGGCAGGGCGCGGGGGGATTCGCGGACGACGTCCAGGCCGAGGCCGTCCTCGGGGTCGTCGCAGCCGACGGTCGGCGGGATGAGGCCGTCGCGCAGGGTGAGGATCGCGGCGACGGCCTCCACCGCGCCCGCCCCGCCCTGGAGGTGGCCGAGCGCGCCCTTGTTCGCGGTCACGGGAACGTCGCGGATCTGGCTGCCGAAGAGCCGGCACAGGGCGACGGCTTCGGTGCGGTCGCCTTCGACGGTGGCCGTGGCGTGCGCGTTGATGTGGGCCACGTCGCTGGGCGTGGCTCCGGCGTCCGCGAGGGCCGTGCGCAGCGCCGCTTCGATGCCGCGGCCCTCGGGCTGGGGCGCCACCATGCTGTAGGCGTCCGCGGACAGGCCCCAGCCGGCCGCCTCGCAGTAGATGCGGGCGCCGCGGGCGCGGGCGTGCTCCTCGCTCTCCAGGACGACGACGCCGGCGCCCTCGCCGAGGACGAAGCCGTCGCGCGCCGCGTCGAACGGCCGCGAGGCGTGCTCGGGCCGGCCGTTGCGGGTCGATACGGCCCGCATCGCGGCGAACGCGGCGAGGATCTCCGGGGTGATCACCGCTTCGGTGCCGCCCGCAACGACGAGGTCGACGCGTCCGGCGCGGATGGCGTCGATGGCCTGCCCGATCGCCTCCGTGCCGGACGCGCACGCCGAGACGAAGGTTCTGCACTGGCCTCGGATGTCCAGGTCCTTGGATATCTGGGCGGCCGATGCGGAGGGCACGATCATGGGCGTGGTGTGCGGGGAGACCGCCCGCGGCCCGCGCCCGTCGAGGGTGAGCCGGCTCTCGACCAGCACCGGGGCGCCGCCGATGATCGTGCCCATCGACACCCCCGTACGTTCCGGACGCAGCCCCGCCGCCACGGTTCCGGCCGGGTCGAGTCCCGCGTCGCGCCAGGCCTCGCGGGCGGCGAGCAGGGCGAACTGCGCGGACCGGTTCATCCGGCGCGCCACCGCTCTGGGCAGCAGCGTGGCGGGATCGACGGCGGCCCGCGCGGCGAGGCGTACGGGCAGCCCGTCGAAGCCGGGCCCCTCTTCGACCCCGACCCCGCAGCGGCCGTCGAGCAGTCCCTGCCACAGCTGCGGCGCGTCGCCTCCGAGCGGGGTGAGGGCGCCGAGGCCGGTCACCACCACCCGGCGCGGCCGGGGTGTGGCGGCCCACGCGGGGTCGGGCAGGTCGGCGGGGTCGACCCGTGCGGTGCGGACGACTTGGCGTTCGTAACGCGGCAGCACACACTCCAGGTCCGGGCCGCCGGTCAGAGGCCGCAGATAGAGCCTGGTCCTCGTCTCGGACGCGGGCGCCGTGCCCACCACCACGAGCCAGGGCCGGTCCGGGTCCGTCGCGATGACGTCGCCCGGCACCAGTTCGCCCGTGGTGAGCAGGTAGCAGGCGCCGCCCATGACCGACTCTTCGTTCATCGTGAACCCTTGCTCCGCCCCATCACGAACCCGGACGTTTCGATACCAATCCCCTAGGCAGCATGCCTCCCCTTTGCGCGGAAGGCAGTTCAGGGAGGGTCCGCTCGCCGCCCGGGTCCGGCGTCAAGTTGCGTGGGCGCGGCGCTGACCTGGGGTTCTCTTGCTTTCGGCGGGGCGGGTGGGGTTCTCTGGTTCCGTGAGACGCAGATCAACACCCCCGGCCGCACCGCTCGCACAGCGCAACGGCATCGATCCGGTGCGTGTGCGGCTGCCCGCCGACCCCGAGGGGGCCTGGGCGACCGTCGGTGACCATCTGGTGGGCCGATTCGAGGGCGCCATCGGTGCGGAGCGGGTGGCCGCGATGCTGCGCGAGGGACGGTTCGTCGGGGCGCAGGGGGTGCTGCGCGGCACGGAGGGCTACCGGGCCGGTACGTACGTCTGGTTCCACCGGGACTTCGAGCCCGAGGTGCCGGTGCCGTTCGAGGTCGGGATCGTCCACCGCGACGAGCGCATCGTGATCGCGGACAAGCCGCACTTCCTCGCGACGACTCCGCGGGGCCGGCACATCACCGAGTCGGCGGTGGCCCGCCTGCGGCGGGACCTCGCGCTGCCCACGCTCCAGCCCGCCCACCGGCTCGACCGGCTGACCGCGGGGCTCGCCCTGTTCGTGGTGCGGCCCGAGGACCGGGGTGTCTACCAGGGACTGTTCAGCGGGCGCCGGGTGCGCAAGGAGTACGAGGCGGTGGCGGCGTACGACCCCGGGGTGGCGCTCCCTGTCACCGTGCGGAGCCGGATCGTGAAGGAGCGGGGGGTGCTGGCCGCGCGGGAGGAGGTGGGGGAGGTCAATGCGGTGAGCCGGGTGGAGCTGGTCGAGCGGCGCGGGGGGCTGGGGCGGTACCGGTTGCTGCCGTCCACCGGGCGCACCCATCAGCTGCGGGTCCATATGAACGGGCTCGGGGTGCCCATTCTGAACGACCCCCTGTATCCGGTGGTGCGCCCCGAGTCGGAGCCAGGGGATTTCTCGTCCCCGCTTCAACTCCTGGCGAGGGTGCTGGAGTTCACGGACCCCGTGGATGGCCTCCCGCGCCGCTATGAGAGCCGGCTCGCCCTGTCGGAATGGCCCACCTGACCCAAGGGCGCGCCGCCCGGCGTTGACGGCAGCGCGTGCCCGACCCCGGGCGGCCTCCCAGGGGCGCGGGGTCGCGTCCCTGGAAGGCCGGGCGCCCTACAGGGGCGCGGGGAACCGCGCGGGACGGGGCCCTGCTGGGCATACCGCCAAGGCCAACCCATCCAGGGGCCCGGGGAACTGTGCAGGACGGGGCCTCTGCTGCGGCATACCACCAAGGCGAACTCCCAGCGGGGCCAGGGGTCAGTGGCCCCGCGCCACCCACTCCCCCAGACTCGGCGCCTCCGCACCCACTGTCGTCGTGTCTCCGTGCCCCGTCCGCACCACAGTCTCCGGCGGCAGCGTGAGCACCCGCTCCCGCAGCGACTCGATGATCGTCGGGAAGTCGGAGAAGGAGCGGCCCGTCGCACCCGGGCCGCCCGCGAACAGGGTGTCGCCGGTGAAGACCGTGTCGAGGGCCGGCGCGTGGAAGCAGACCGCGCCCGGCGCATGGCCCGGGGTGTGCAGGACCCGCAGGACCACGTCGGAGACCAACACCGCCTCACCATGGGTGAGTTCACCGTCCGGCAGCCGGTCCGGATGGGTCTGCTTCCACAGCGGGAGATCGTCCGCGTGGAGCAGGATCGGCGCGCCCGTCGCCTCCGCCAGCGCCGGCGCCGCGTCGATGTGGTCGTTGTGGGCGTGGGTGCACAGGATCGCCCGCAGCGTGCGGCCGCCCAGCGCCGCCAGGATCGCGTCCGCGTCGTGCGCCGCGTCGATGACGACGGCCTCCTCGTCGTCCCCGACGATCCACACATTGTTGTCGACGTCCCACGTGCCCCCGTCGAGACTGAACGTGCCGGACGTGACCAGATGATCGATACGCGCGCGAAGGCTCATCAGAACTCCACCACCGAACGCAGCACATCGCCTTCATGCATCCGCTCGAAGGCCTTCTCGACCTCGTCGAGCGCGATCGTCTCGGTGACGAACGCCCCCAGGTCGATCCGCCCCTGCTGGTGCAGGTCGACGAGCATGGGGAAGTCGCGGGAGGGCAGGCAGTCGCCGTACCAGGACGACTTCAGTGCGCCGCCCCGGCCGAACACGTCGAGGAGGGGCAGCTCCAGGGTCATCTCGGGGGTGGGCACGCCGACCAGGACGACCGTGCCGGCCAGGTCGCGGGCGTAGAACGCCTGCTTGTACGTCTCGGGGTGACCCACCGCCTCGATGACGACGTCCGCGCCATTGCCCCCGGTCAGTTCGCGGATCGTCTCGACGACGTCCTGGTTGCGGGAGTTGACGGTGTGCGTGGCTCCCATCGAGGTGGCTGTCGTCAGCTTGCGGTCGTCGATGTCGACGGCGATGATCCGCGCCGCACCCGCCAGCCTGGCACCCACGATCGCCGCGTCGCCGACACCACCGCAACCGATGACGGCGACCGAGTCGCCCCGGCCCACGTTGCCGGTGTTGATGGCGGCGCCGATGCCCGCCATCACGCCGCAGCCGAGCAGGCCGGCCACGGCGGGCGAGACCGACGGGTCGACCTTGGTGCACTGGCCGGCCGCCACCAGGGTCTTCTCGGCGAACGCCCCGATGCCGAGGGCCGGCGACAGCTCGGTGCCGTCGAGAAGCGTCATCTTCTGCTGCGCGTTGTGCGTGTTGAAGCAGTACTGCGGGCGTCCGCGCAGACAGGCGCGGCAACTGCCGCACACCGCACGCCAGTTGAGGATCACGAAGTCGCCGGGTGCGACGTCGGTGACGCCGTCGCCCACCGACTCCACGATCCCGGACGCCTCATGGCCGAGCAGGAACGGGAAGTCGTCGTTGATGCCGCCCTGCTTGTAGTGCAGGTCGGTGTGGCAGACCCCGCAGGCCTGGATCTTCACCACGGCCTCGCCGGGGCCCGGGTCGGGCACCACGATGGTCTCCACCCGTACGGGCTGGTTCCTGCCCGGTGCGATGACCCCTTGGACCTGCTGCGCCATGCCGCCACTCCCTGTTTCATGCCGTCGGAGTTCCAGACCGTCGGACGTATCAGGAATACACCCTATGAGGAGACGTGGTGTACGCGTCGGCCTCCTACATAGGTCGCGAGCACCCGGGTGGCGCCGATCTCCTCGGGCGGCCCCGCGTACGGGTCGCGGTCGAGCACTGCCAGATCGGCGAGGGCGCCCGCACGGATGGAGCCCGTGTCGTCGAGGTGGTTCACATACGCGGCGCCCGAGGTGTACGCGGCGAACGCGGCGGTCAGGCCGATCCGCTGGGCGGGCAGGAACACCGGACCGTTCTCGCCGGGCGCGACCCGGTTCACCGCCGTGTGGATGCCCTGCATCGGATCGGGGCTGCTGACCGGCCAGTCCGAGCCCGCCGCCACCGTCGCGCCCGCGCCGAGCAGCGCCGCGAAGGGGTACTGCCATCCCGCGCGTTCGGCGCCGAGGAAGGGGATGGTCAGATCGTCCATCTGGGGTTCGTGGGAGGCCCACAGGGGCTGGATGTTGGCGGTGGCGCCGAGCGCGCGGAAGCGGCCGATGTCGTCGGGGTGGACGATCTGGAGGTGCGCGAGATGCGGCCGGGTGTCGCTCCATCCGTTCTTCTCCCGGGCCGCCTGCACGGCGTCGAGCGCCTCGCGCACGGCACGGTCGCCGAGCGCGTGGAAATGGGCCTGGAAGCCGAGCGCGTCCAACTCGCATACATGCGACCGCAGTTGAACCGGGTCGATGAAACTGGTGCCCGTATTGGCGGTGGCGCACCCGCAGGCGTCGAGGTAGGGGCCGAGCAGCGCGGCCGTGCCGGTCTCGGCGACACCGTCCTGCATGATCTTCACCGTACCGGCGCGGAAGCGGCCCTGGCTCAACTCGCGCCGCCGATCGACCAGTTCGGGTATCTGCTCGGCGCCGCGCTCGCGGTCCCACCACAGGGCGCCGACGACCCGCGCGGTCAGCGAGCCGTCGCGGGCGGCGGCCACATAGGCGTCGGCGGGGTCGTCCATCGAGCCGAAGCTCCCGACGATCGCGTCCTGCCAGGCGGTGATCCCGTACGAGTGGAGGTGGGCCTGGGCGCGCAGCAGCGCGGCGAGCCGTTCGGCGGGGGTGGCGCGGGGGGTGAGCCGGCCGACCAGTTCCATGGCCCCCTCCTGGAGCAGCCCGGTCGGTTCGCCCGCCGCGTCGCGCTCGATGCGGCCGTCGGCGGGGTCGGGGGTGGAGCGGGTGATCCCGGCGAGCGCGAGGGCACGGGTGTTGACCCAGGCGCCGTGGTGGTCCCGGTTGGGGAGGTAGGCGGGGCGGTCGGGCACCGCGCGGTCGAGGAGGTCACGGGTGGGGCTGCCGCCCTCGAAGGCCTCCATCGACCAGCCGCCGCCGGTGATCCACTCCTGCTCGGGGTGGGCGTCGGCGTAGGCCCGTACCGCCGCCAGGGTGTCGGTGGCCGTCCGCAGGCCTGTGAGGTCGCAGCGGGCCAGCTCGATGCCGGCCGAGACGGGGTGGACATGGGCGTCCTGGAAGCCGGGGATCAGCAACTTGCCTGCCAGGCCGACGACTTCAGTGGTCGGGCCGATGAGGTCGCGCACCTCGTCGTGACCGACGGCGGTGATGCGGCCCCCGGTGACGGCCACGGTGGTGGCGCGGGTCCGGGCGGCGTCGAGGGTGAGGACCGGGCCTCCGGTGAAGACGAGGTCGGCGGGATCGTGGCGCATGCTGGTTTCCGTTCCTTTGGAGGAGAACTCAAGGGACAACGCGAGGAGTACATGCAGGCAGTGTGCGTGCAGGGATACGTGCAGGGAGGGAGGGAGGGCGAGCGGGAGGGGGGTGGCTCGGGTTCAGAGGGCTCAGAGGGCTCAGAAGGTTCAGAGGTTCAGAGGTTCAGAGGGCTTCGGCGGAGGCACCCAGCGGCGCCCGTTCCGCCTCCGCGGCCGACAGGCCCGTGGCGAAGTACGGGGATTTCCTTACCCACTTGGCCCAGGCGCCCACGGCGAACCCGCTGAGCAGCATCGCCGCGGGGCAGGCCAGCATGAACCAGCCGTTGTCGGGGCTGACTTCGAAGTGGTCGGCCGAGGTGTAGAACGTCCAGGCCAGGTAGGCGCCGAGCCCGAGCAGGAACAGGGCGCTCAGGGCCGGGATCACCACGGCCCGTACGGCTTCGCCCACGCTCTCTCGCAGCGCGCCGCGGAACCGGCTCGCCGCGGCCAGGGCGGTCAGCGCGTAGTAGAGGGACACCACGATCCCGATGGCGTTGACCGAGGCCAGGATCAGGTCGCCGATCTTCGGGATGAGCAACGAGAGGACGGCGATGGCCGCGGCGACGCAGCCGATCGCGAGGGTGCCCGCGACGGGGGTCCCGTACCGGGGGCTGACCTTGAGCCAGAGCGGGCCCAGGGTGCGGTCCCGGCTCATCGCGAACATGCCGCGCACGGTGGGAATGACGCCGGACTGGAGCGAGGCGATCGCCGAGAAGACCAGGGCGACCAGCGGGAGGGCGGCGAGCGGCCGGGCGGCGAGGCGGTCGCCGAAGAAGGTGAGCCCCTGGGCTCCGTGGCCCACCAACTCATCGGCGGACAGCACTCGTTGGAAGGCGAAGGAGCCGAGCAGGAACAGGCCGAGCATGGTGAACAGGGTGATGAGTCCGGCCTTGGAGGCGTCTTGGGGGTCGCGTATCTCCTCGTTGACACTGAAGGTCGACTCGAAGCCCCAGTAGCAGAAGACGGAGAGCAGCAGTCCCTGGGCGAGGGCCTGGCCGGAGGGGATGGTGAACGGGTTCAGCCAGTCGAGGCTGAAGGGGTGCGGGCCCTTGACGAGCCCGTAGCCGCAGAAGCCGAGCAGCACGGCGTACTCGAAGACCAGGAGCCACTTCTGGAGGGTGGCGGCCGAGCGGGTGCCGATGACCGCGGTGAAGGTGACGGCGATGAGGACGACGATGCCGATCGCGGTGGACTGGGCGGTGGAGTCGGGGTCGAGGCGCAGGCCCGCGAGGGTGTGGAGCCCTGTTTCGCCGGCCAGTTGGAGCAGCGCGGAGCCGGTGACGGCGGTGGTGTAGGCGAGGAAGACGACGGTGGAGACGATGCCGATCCAGCCGGTGAGGAAGCCCAGCCAGGGGCTGAGCGAGCGGCCCACCCACACATAGCCGCTGCCCATGTTGGGCTCGACCTTGTTGAGCCGGGTGTACGCGCCGGCGATACCCAGGATCGGGACGAACGCGAGCAGCATGACGATCGGCAGGTGCAGGCCGACGGCGCCGGCCGTGACGCCGAGTCCTATGCCGATGCTGGTGGTGGCCGCGGTGGAGGAGGCCGCGATGGCGACGCCGTCGAGGACGCCGAGGCTCTTGCGCAGGACGGGTGGGTCGTCACTGCCGTGGGGAGTGCGCATCCGGGCTCCTTCGCCAGACCACGGGGGCGCTCGTCGGCCCCGATGGCGGCACATCGAACTCCGGATGGCGAGGTTGCGTCAACGGCGTTGTCATAAGGAGTGCGGGTCACTAGGGTGCGGCCGCATGAGCGAGCGAGTCGTGGCGGACGGGGAGCGGCGGCGCCGCCGGCCGACCAAGCGGGGCACGGTCCTGTCGGAGGAGCTGATCGTGGAGACGGCGCTGCGGTTGATCGGCGAGCACGGCGCCGCGGCGCTGACGGTGCGGCGGCTCGGTAGCGCGCTCGGCGCGGATCCGAGCGCGCTCTACCGCTACTTCCAGGACACCGACGATCTGCTGCTCGCGGTGGCGGACGAGCTGATCGGGCGCACTCTGCGCGTGTGGCGGCCGTCCGGCGACTGGCGGGCGGACCTGCGCTCGCTGGGGCTGCGCATCCACGCCGACTACCAGGCGCACCCGCAGGCGGCGGTGCTGACCTGCACCCGGGTGACCGGGCGTGTGCACGAGATGCGGTCGGTGGAGACGATCCTCTCGATCCTGCGCGGGGCCGGGTTCCCGGATGCGGAGGCGGTGCGGATCTACCACGTGTTCGTGGACCAGACCTTGGCGTTCGCGGCGCTCGACGCCACCGTGCTCACCCTGCCGGAGGAGTCCCGGGCCTTGGAGGAGCGGACCTGGCGCGAGCGGTACGCACGGCTCGGCGCGGACACCCATCCACATGTGGCCGCCACCGCGCCGACGCTGGTGGCGGAGATGGGCCGCAGCGCCTATCCGGCGGCCCTGGAGATGATGCTCGCGGCGGCCGCGGCCCGCTTGCAGCACGTACGCGCGTGATTGCAGGACGGGTGGGAGCGGCGTACGGGCGTGAAAAAGGGCGGCACCCCCGGGTGTCCGGGAGGGCCGCCCTCTTTGCGAGGGGCCGGGGCTACTCGCCCGAGGCGAGCGCGCCGACCCGCTTGCGTACGACGTACCAGCCGCCGACGAGCAGCGCCGCGATGATCGGCAGGCAGTAGATCGTGGTGCGGCCCACTCCCCCGCCGTACCACATGAGGAACGCGACGGTCGCGAGGAAGACCAGCGTCACGATCTGCGTGTAGGGCGCCCAGGGCAGTTTGTAGGAGGGCCGCTCCAGGTGGCCCTCCTTGGCGCGGCGCCAGAACAGCAGCGAGCAGATCATGATCATCGCCCAGGTACCGAGGATGCCGATGGAGGCGAAGTTCAGCACGATCTCGAAGGCGTCGTCCGGCACGACGCCGTTCAGCGCGACACCGAGGATGCCGAAGAAGGCGGTGAACAGGACGCCGCCGTAGGGCACCTTGCCCTTGTTCATGACGCCGACGAACTTGGGCGCGGAGCCCGCGAGGGACATCGAGCGCAGGATGCGGCCGGTGGAGTACAGGCCGGAGTTGAGGCTGGAGAGCGCCGCGGTGAGGACCACGAGGTTCATCACGCCGGCCGCCCCCGGCACGCCGATCTTGTCGAGGACGGTGACGAACGGGCTCTGGCCCTCGGAGTACTCGGTGTACGGCAGCAGCAGCGCGAGCAGCACCACGGAGCCGACGTAGAAGATGCCGACGCGCCACATGATCGAGTTGATCGCCTTGGGCAGGATCTTCTGCGGGTTCTCCGTCTCGCCGGCGGCGACGCCGCACAGCTCGACCGAGGCGTATGCGAAGACGACGCCCTGGATGACGAGCAGCATGGGCAGCATGCCCATCGGGAAGATGCCGCCGTGGCTGGTGATGTTGGCGAAGCCCGGGGTGGAGCCGTCGACGTCGTGCTGGGTCACCACGAGGTAGATGCCGACGAGCATGAAGGCGACCAGGGCGACGACCTTGATGATCGCGAACCAGAACTCCATCTCGCCGAAGTACTTCACCGAGATGAGGTTGGCGGCGAGGACGACCGCGAGTGCGACGAGCGCGCAGACCCACTGCGGGACGTCGCTGAACATGGCCCAGAAGTGGGCGTAGGTCGCGGCCGCGGTGATGTCGGCTACGGCGGTGGTCGACCAGTTCAGGAAGTACAGCCAGCCCGCCGTGTAGGCGCCCTTCTCGCCCATGAACTCACGGGCGTAGGAGACGAAGGCGCCCGAGGAGGGGCGGTAGAGCACGAGCTCACCGAGTGCCCGTACGACGAAGAAGGCGAAGACGCCGCAGACCGCGTAGGCGATCGCGAGGGAGGGGCCCGCGCCCGCGAGACGGCCGCCGGCACCGAGGAAGAGGCCGGTGCCTATCGCGCCGCCGATGGCGATCATGTTGATGTGGCGGGACTTGAGGTCCTTGCTGTAACCGGCGTCACCGGCGTCGATGTGGGGGGTCCCCGCCGTCGCCCCCGCGGGGGCGCTCTGGGGCTCGGCCGCAGGCATGGTGCGGTCACTCATGGAGTAGTTCGCCTTTGTGAGGGGTCATGCGGTCGTGCGGGACCGGTCGCGTCGGTGATGCAGGTCGTCACCCGGCGCGGGCCGGCGGCCCATAGTCCCCGCTGTCGGCACAGTTTGGCAGTGGCCAATGTCACGTACGAGCAGATTTGAGGTGTTTCTGAGGTAACCGAAAGGTATCCGGTGCGTGTTTTTGTTGCTCAGCGTACCTAGGGTGCGAGGACGTCCAGCTCCTGGAGGGCACCGAGCGCGATCTCCCGGGTCAGCCGCTCGGCCTCCGCCGCATCGCGCTCGCGGATCGCCTCGGCCACCCGCACGTGCAAAGTGACGGCCGGCGGATCGGGGTCGGGGAACATCACCTGGTGGTGGGTGCGGCCTGTGAGGACCTCGGCGACCACATCGCCGAGCCGGGCGAACATCTCGTTGCCGGAGGCGTTGAGCACGATCCGGTGGAAGGCGACGTCGTGCACGAGGTACGCCTTCAACTGCCGCCCGCGCGAGGTGGCCACCATGGCGAGCGCCTCCCCGGTGAGGGCCGCGCACTGCTCGGGGGTGGCGTGCAGCGCGGCGAGCCCGGCCGCGGCCGGCTCCACGGCGGAGCGCAGCACGGTCAGGGAGCGCAGCTGGCGCGCCCGGTCGGCGCCGGCCAGGCGCCACCGGATGACCTGTGGGTCGTAGACGTTCCACCGCTCGGCCGGCTGCACGGTCACGCCGACCCGGCGCCGGGACTCGACCAGGTGCATGGATTCCAGGACCCGGACCACTTCGCGGACCACGGTGCGCGAGACATCGAAGTGCTGGGCGAGCTCGTCGGTGCGCAGCACGCTGCCCGGCGGGTACGCGCCGGCGGTGATGGCCAGGCCGAGGCTGTCGAGCACATGCGTGTGAAGGCCCCGGGCCCCAGTCGTCATGGGCCAAGCCTACGGGGGAGCGCGGCGGCGACCACGGGCGCCGTCGCGGGGAGCGTCGGCCGGGTCCTTGCAGCGGCGCCGAGGGGCGCCGTGCTCCCCCCGGGGGGCTCCGGAGGGCCCTCCGGCCCCCGTCCTCCGACCCCTCAGGCGGCAAACGTATGACTTTTACATCACGACCTCTTGAATATGTCGTACCTAATGAGTTTGAGTGGGCCGCGACGGACATCGATGTCGATGAGGACAGCGAGGCACCACCCGTATGAACTCCCCCCTGACCATCGTGGTGATGGGCGTTGCCGGGACCGGCAAGACCACCATCGGACCGCTGGTCGCAGCACGGCTCGGCCTTCCCTACGCCGAGGGCGACGACTTCCACCCCGCGGCCAACGTCGCCAAGATGTCCGCGGGCATCGCGCTGGACGACGCCGACCGCGGCCCCTGGCTCGACGCGATCGGCGCCTGGGCGCACGGCCGGGCCGGGCTCGGCGGCGTCGTCAGCAGCTCCGCGCTCAAGCGGAGCTACCGCGACCGGCTGCGGGCGGCCGCCCCGGGGGTCGTCTTCCTGCACCTGACCGGCGACCGCGCGCTCATCGAGCGGCGGATGGCCGAGCGCAAGGGCCACTTCATGCCCGCCGCGCTGCTCGACTCGCAGTTCGCCACCCTTCAGCCGCTCGGCCCCGACGAGGCAGGCGTCGCCGTCGACGTCTCCGGCACCCCCGAGTCCATCGCGGAGCGGGCCGCCGCCGCGCTGCGCACGCTCACCATCTAAGGAATCCCCACCGTGACCAGACTCAGCGTCGAGTTCCTGGCAGCGGACGCCACGCAGCCGATCACCTCGGCCGGCAACACCCAACTGGGCATCGCCGTACTCGCGGGCATCGCCGTCATCGTCCTGCTCATCACCCAGTTCAAGCTGCACGCCTTCCTCGCCCTGACCATCGGCTCGCTGGCGCTCGGCGCCTTCGCGGGCGCCCCGCTGGACAAGGCCATCACCAGCTTCACCGCCGGGCTCGGCAGCACGGTCGCCGGTGTGGGCGTGCTGATCGCGCTCGGCGCGATCCTCGGCAAGCTGCTCGCCGACTCCGGCGGAGCCGACCAGATCGTCGACACCATCCTCGCCAAGGCCGGGAAGTCCGGCGGGCGGGCGATGCCCTGGGCGATGGTGGCCATCGCCTCGATCATCGGGCTCCCGCTCTTCTTCGAGGTCGGCATCGTGCTGCTGATCCCGGTGGTGCTGCTCGTCGCCAAGCGCGGCAACTACTCGCTGATGCGGATCGGCATCCCCGCGCTCGCCGGTCTCTCGGTGATGCACGGCCTGATCCCGCCGCACCCGGGGCCGCTCGTCGCCATCGACGCGATCGGCGCCAACCTGGGGGTGACCCTCGCGCTCGGCGTCGTCGTCGCCATCCCGACGGTGATCATCGCGGGCCCGGTCTTCTCGAAGTACGCCGCCCGCTGGGTCGACATCCCGGCCCCGGACACCATGGTCCCCGCCCGCCCGTCGGAGGACCTGGAGAAGCGGCCGAGCTTCGGCGCGACCCTCGCCACGGTGCTGCTCCCGGTCGTCCTGATGCTGGCGAAGGCGCTGGTCGACATCGTGATCGACGACCCGAAGAACCACGTCCAGCGGGTCACCGACGTCATCGGCTCACCCCTGATCGCGCTGCTCGCGGCGGTCCTGGTCGCCCTCTTCACCCTGGGCCGGGCCGCCGGCTTCACCAAGCAGCGGATCTCGACGACCGTCGAGAAGTCCCTCGCGCCCATCGCCGGCGTTCTGCTGATCGTGGGCGCGGGCGGCGGCTTCAAGCAGACCCTGATCGACGTGGGCGTCGGCCAGATGATCCTGGACTTCTCCAAGGACTGGGCGATCCCCTCGCTGCTCCTCGCCTGGCTGATCGCGGTCGCGATCCGGCTCGCCACGGGCTCCGCGACGGTCGCGACCATCTCCGCCGCAGGCCTTGTCGCACCGCTCGCGGCCGACATGTCGACCGCGCACGCGGCGCTGCTCGTGCTCGCCGTCGGCGCCGGTTCGCTCTTCTTCAGTCATGTCAACGACGCGGGGTTCTGGCTGGTGAAGGAGTACTTCGGGATGAGTGTCGGCCAGACGGTGAAGACCTGGTCGGTGATGGAGACGATCATCTCCGTGGTGTCGCTCGGCTTCGTGCTGCTCCTGTCACTCGTCATCTAGCCGGGCGTCCGGCCCGGAAGGCCGGGAGCCCGTTTCGGACCCCGGTCCGGGCGGCCGGGGGCCCGGTCCGGCCGACCGGGAGCCCGGTTCGAATCGCCGGGGGCCCGGCCCCCGGTCGTCCGATTCCGGTTCCCACAAGGGGTGTTCACGCTCCGCCCACGAACGGTCGACCGACCCGGTGCGCATGCCACGGCGTGCCTCCGGGTCGCCGAACGCCATCCACACATGCCCGGCGACGACGATGCCGATGGCGAGCGACAGCCAGTCGTGGACGAACGTCGATCCGATGCGCACCTCGATGGACGCGAGGTGGGTGAACCACATCACCAGGCCGGTGCCCAGCATCACCAACGCGGCGCCCGCGATCCAGCCGGCGTACACCTTCTGCCCGGCGTTGAACTTCCCCGCAGGCCGCGGCTCGCGCAGCCGGCGCAGCGCGCTGCGCAGCCAGGTGCGGTCGTACGGGTGGAACCGGTTGAGCCGGCCCAGGTCCGCCCGGAGCGCGCGTGACACCAGACCGATCAGGACCGGTACGGGCAGCAGCACCCCGCAGATCTCGTGCACCCGCACCACCAGTTCGCGCCGGCCGACCGCCTCGGCGAACTGCGGGATGTACAGGATCGCGGCGGTGACCACACAGGCGCCCATCAGCCAGGCCGTGGCCCGGTGCACCCAGCGCACGCCGGGCGTGAACCTCCGTACGGCGTAAGGGAGTTCAGGAGGCGGTGGGGGTGTCTTCGCGTCCGTTGGACCGGCCGACCCAGGCGTCGGTGTCATAGCCTCGCTCCTCCCAGAATCCCCGCTCGACCTTCTCCGTCACCGTGATCCCGGAGAGCCATTTCGCCGACTTGTAGAAGTACATGGGCGCCACGTACAGGCGGACCGGGCCGCCGTGGACGTGGCTGACCGGCTTGTCCTGCATGCTCAGGGCGATCAACACGTCGTCGCGGCGCGCCTGTTCGAGGGTGAGGCTTTCGCTGTACGCACCGTCGAAGCAGGTGAAGCGGACCGCCCCGGCGCCGGGGCGCACGCCGGCCGCGTCCAGGAGGCGCGACAGCTGGACCCCGGCGAAGGGGGTGCCGGGCACGCGCCAGCCGGTCACGCACTGCACATCGCGCACCAGGCGGGTCTGCGGCATCGCGCGCAGCGAGTCCAGGGTGTACGTGGTCGGCTTGGTGACCAGGCCGTCGACGGTGAGGCGGTAGTCGGCGGCGCTCTTGGTCGGCACCGACGAGGTGACCGAGTAGTAGCGGAAGCCGCCGCCGTTGGGCAGCAGACTGGTGAGCCCGGTGGGGTCCTTGTCGGCGGCGGCGCCGAGGAACGATTCGAGGCCGCCCTGGACGTAACGGGCGGAGGCGACCCCGGCCACGCCGAGTCCGAGCATGCCGAGCACGAGCCGGCGGCCGATGGGGGCGCCCCGCGAGGGCGAGGGCGGTGGTCCTGGTGTCACCCCCTGATTCGAACACCCGGAACCCGGTCCTGCCAGGGGCCGGGGCCGCACGTCACCGTTTCGTCAGAAATCCGGCAGCCGGCTCACAGCTCGTCGTTGCTTCCCCGCCATTGCGAGGGCACCTCGTGGCCGGGCACTGTCCCGGCACGCTCTGCGGGGCCCGGGCCCGTCCCGCCGTGCGCTTCGGGGCCCGGGCCCGTCCCGCCGTGCGCTTCGGGGCCTGAGCCCGCCCCGGCACGCGCACCGGGGCCCCGTCCCGCCCCGGCGGGTGCCTCCGGCCGCCCGGCCCGCAGCACCAGGCCGCGCGCAAGCCCCACCAGAAGCGCGACGGCCACGACCCCGGGCAGCAGCCGGATCAGCGTGTCGCCGGGGCCCGCGCCGACCAGCGCGGGGAACTGTTCGACGGTGTAGGCGGCGATGCCCAGCAGAACCGTGCCCGAGGCGCCGGCCGCGAGCAGCCGCCACGCCTGCGCACGGGCCGCTCCCCCACGGACGAAGTGGACGATCACGGCGAGCGACACCGCGGCCATCAGGAGGACCACACCCAGCGCGCCCACGCCGGCCAGACAGGTGAACATGCGGGTGACCGGGGCGGTCGGGTCGCCGGGCTGCCCGCGGTCGGTGACGGCGAAGACCGCCACGAGGGCCACCGAGACCGCGGTCTGGAGCAGCGAGCCTGCCGCCGGCGCCCCGCTGTCGGCGTTGGTGCGGCCGAAGCCGGCGGGCAGCAGCCTCTCGCGGCCCATGGCGAAGGCGTACCGGGCGACGACGTTGTGCAAGCTGAGCAGCGCCGCGAACATGCCGGTCGCGAACACGACGTGGAGTACGTCGGTGAAGGTGGCGCCGAGGTTTCTGTCGGCGAGTGCGAAGAGCAGCCCGGAGCCCTGCTTCTGGGCGGAGTCGACGATGTCGCGCGGCCCGGCGGCGATGGTCAGCGCCCAGGAGCTGAACGCGAAGAGGAGCGTCACGAAGGAGACGGCGAGGAACATGACGCGCCGGACGACGACGCGGGGCCGCCTGGTCTCCTCGGCGTACACCGGGGCCTGCTCGAAGCCGGTGAAGGCCGCGGCGCACAAGCAGAGGGCGATGCCGAGGCTGCCCCTGCGCAGGGCGTGCGGGTTGAAGGCGTGCAGCGAGAGCCGGTCGGCTGCGGGATGCGCGAGGGCGGCTCCGTCGAAGACGACGACGAGCGCGACCTCGGCGACCAGGAGCACGCCGAGCACCTTGGCGTTGAGGCCGGTCTTCAGCCGGCCGAGGCCGCCGACCAGCGCCACCGTGAGCAGGGCGGGCACCCACCAGTCGATGACGACACGAAGGTGGGTGTCGAGCAGTCCCGAGACCTCGAACCCGAGCAGGCCGTAGATGCCGGCCTGGAGCGCGCTGTACGCCACGAGCGCCACCCAGGACGCGGCGGCGCCCACGGTCGGGCCGAGGCCGCGCGCCATGGATGCGTAGAGCGCGCCGGCGTGGTGCACAGGGCGGCTCATCTCGGCGTACCCGGCGCTGAACAGGAGAAGTACCGCGCCCAGGGCGAGGAAGAGCAGCGGTTGTCCGACGACACCCGTCTCCGCGAACGCGGTGGGCATCACCCCGGCCACCACCGTCAGGGGCGCGCTCGCGGCGAGTACGGAGAACAGCAGCCCAGCGGTGCCGAGGCGGCCGGCCCGCAGCACCCGGTCCCGCCCCGCGGCCCCTCCGCCCCCGATCTCACCGCTCTTACTGGTGGCCCCGCTGGTCTCGCCACTCTTACTGGTCTCGTCGCTCTCACTGGCGGTCCCGCTGGTCTCACCGCTCTCACTGGTCCGGCTGGTCTCGCTCGGCATGCGGAATGTGTATCCCCTCGAACACGCGCCCAGCTCAGGCGAGTTGGGGACCTGCTCCCGACCGTAGGCCGCCCGTGTGAACGATCGGCGGACCTTGATCAAACACGCGTCTTCGCCGGGGAGGCCGTCCTGCGAGGAGACCTTCCCGCGAGGATGCCCTCCTACGAGACCGCCTTGGCCGCCGCCCGCCCCGCCGCCCGGCCGGAGAAGATGCAGCCGCCGAGGAAGGTGCCTTCGAGGGAGCGGTAACCGTGCACGCCGCCGCCGCCGAACCCGGCCGCCTCCCCCGCCGCGTACACACCCGGCAGCGGCTCGCCGCCGGCCATGAGGACGCGCGAGGACAGGTCCGTCTCCAGGCCGCCGAGCGACTTGCGGGTCAGGATGTGCAGCTTGACCGCGATCAGCGGGCCCGCCTTCGGGTCGAGGATGCGGTGCGGGGGCGCGGTGCGGATCAGCTTGTCGCCGAGGTAGGCGCGGGCCCCGCGGATGGCGGTGACCTGGAGGTCCTTGGTGAAGGGGTTGGCGATCTCGCGGTCGCGGGCCACGATCTCGCGGCGCAGGGCGGCCTCGTCGATGAGGGGCTCCTTGGTGAGCGCGTTCATGCCGCGCACCAGCGATGCGAGGTCCTTCTCGACGACGAAGTCGGCGCCGTGGTCCATGAACGCCTTGACCGGACCGGGCACATCGGCCCCGGCCCGCCCGATGACTCCGCGGACGGACTTGCCCGTCAGATCGGGGTTCTGCTCGGAGCCCGACAGGGCGAACTCCTTGCCGATGATCTTCTGGTCGAGGACGAACCACGTGTAGTCGTGCCCGGTCTTCATGATGTGGTCGAGCGTGCCGAGCGTGTCGAAGCCCGGGAAGAGCGGGACGGGAAGCCGGCTGCCGCGCGCGTCAAGCCAGAGCGAGGAGGGTCCGGGCAGGATGCGGATGCCGTGCCTGGCCCATATGGGGTCCCAGTTCTGGATGCCTTCGGTGTAGTGCCACATCCGGTCGCGGTTGATGTGGTGGCCCCCGGCCTCCTCCGTGATGCCGAGCATGAGGCCGTCGACGTGGGCGGGCACTCCGGACAGCATGTGCTCGGGCGGGGTGCCCAGCCGCTGCGGCCACTGGGCGCGCACGAGGTCGTGGTTGCCCCCGATGCCGCCGCTGGTCACGATCACGGCCTGCGCCTTAAGCTCGAAGGAGCCGGTGACGGTCCGGGTGGACGCGGTCCCGCGCGCGGCGCCGGACGGCTCCAGGATCTCGCCGGTCACGGTGTCCACGACGCCGGCACTGCGGCCGAGCCCCGTGACCCGGTGGCGGAACGCGAACCGAACAAGGCCCCGGGCGGCGCCTTCCCGCACCCTCCGCTCGAAGGGGGCGACGAGGCCGGGCCCGGTGCCCCAGGTGATGTGGAAGCGGGGAACGGAGTTGCCATGGCCGGTGGCGTCGTAGCCGCCCCGTTCGGCCCAGCCCACCACGGGAAAGAAACGCACCCCCTGGGCGTGCAGCCACGCCCGCTTCTCGCCGGCCGCGAAGTCGACGTACGCATCGGCCCACGCGCGCGGCCAGTGGTCCTCCGCCCGGTCGAACCCGGCCGTGCCGTACCAGTCCTGGAGCGCGAGGGCCCGGCTGTCCTTGATCCGCATACGGCGCTGTTCCGGCGAGTCGACGAGGAAGAGACCACCGAAGGACCAGTGCGCCTGGCCGCCCAGGGACTGTTCGGGCTCCTGGTCGAGCAGGATCACCTTCTTGCCCGCGTCCACCAGCTCGGCCGTGGCCACCAGGCCCGCGAGCCCCGCCCCGACCACGATCACATCGGCGTCGTACGCCATGAGCCGCTCACTTTGCTCGTCCGCCAAGTTACCCGTGCGTCAGATCTTCGGCGGGCCGTCACCCGGCGTCAACCGCCCCGGCGCGGGCACCCGGGAGGCAGGAGCATCGCCGGGGCGCTAGGGTCGGCCAAAACAGCGCCCCCCGGCCGTACTTGAGGTGTACGACGTGTCGGTCCTGGTCCTCGTCCTCGCCGTGAGCGCAGCGTGTTGTCTGGGCTCGGGCTTCGTGCTGCAGCAGAACGCGGCGCAGCACGCCCCGCTGAACGACTTCCTCTCCCCGAGGCTGCTGCTCGACCTGGTGCGGATGCCGCGCTGGCTGGCCGGGATAGGCCTGATGGTCGCCGGCATGGTGCTCAGCGCCCTCGCGCTCGGCTGGGGCGAGGTCTCGCTGGTCGAGCCGCTGGTGGCGACCAATCTGTTCTTCGCGATGTGGCTGTCACGGCTCTGGACCCGCCAGCCGCTCGGCCGTCAGGGCTGGGCGGGCCTCGCGCTGCTCGCCGGCGGGGTGACCGCGTTCATCGTGGCGGGCCAGCCGCAGGGCGGTGTGGCGGTCGCGGGCGTGCTGCGGCACTGGCTGATCGTGGGCATCGTGGTCGGCCTCGCGCTGCTGCTCGCGGGGCTCGCCAAGCACGACCGGCTCAGTGTGGCGGCCCCGGTCATGCTGGCCGTCGCCGCGGGCCTGCTGTACGGCCTCCAGGACGCGCTGACCCGGATCAGCGGGCAGCGTCTTTCCCGCGGCGGCTGGCCCGAGCTGATGACCAGCTGGCAGCCGTACGCGGTGATCGCGCTCGGGATCACCGGGCTCGTCCTGGTGCAGAGCGCCTTCGAGACGGCTCCGCTGCGGATGTCGCTGCCCGCCCTGACGGCGGCGCAGCCACTCGCGGGGATCGCCTGCGCGGTCGGTTTCCTCGGGGACCGGCTGCGTACCGACACGGGCGCGCTGGCCTGGGAGGCGGCCGGGCTCGCGGCGATCGTGGCGGGGATCGTGCTGCTCGGGCTGCACCCCGCGATGCCCTCGGGCACGGCATCCCAGGCGGCGACCCGCGACCTCCAGCCGCATTGAGCGTCCCGGACCGGTGTGGAGCACCCTGAGCCGCACGGTCGGAGGGGCCGGTGTTGGGGGCTGGCGGGAGCCGGTGAGGGGCCGACCGGACGGTGGTTTCATGGGCCCATGAATCCGGCTGACGAAATCCTGGACATCGTCGACGAGCACGACACCGTGACCGGGCAGGCCCGCCGGGCCGACGCCTACGCGCGCAATCTGCGCCACCGCTGCGTGTTCATCCTGGCCCGGGACGCGGCGGGCCGGATCTTCGTGCACCGCCGCACCCCGGACAAGCTCGTCTTCCCCTCTCTGTACGACGTGTTCGTCGGCGGTGTGGTCGGCGCCGGCGAGTCGTACGACGACGCGGCGCTGCGCGAGGCCGAGGAGGAGCTCGGGGTGCGGGGGCTGCCGCGGCCGGTCCCGCTGTTCAAGTTCCTCTACGAGAACGGCGAGCAGAGCTGGTGGTCGTCGGTGTACGAGGTGCGGTGCGAGCTGCCCGTGTACCCGCAGGTGGCGGAGGTCGCCTGGCACGACTTCCTGCCGCTCGACGAGGTGGAGCGCCGCATGGACGTGTGGGAGTGGGTGCCGGACGGGCTCGCGGCCTGGCGGCGGCTGCGCTCCTCGGGGTTCGCGCTGTCCTGAGAGACCCGCCGGGTAGGGTGCGACGGGTGATCACGATCGTGCAGACGCTGCGGCTGTGGTTCGCGCCCCAGCGCATCGGCGAGGAGGGCGAGACCCCCGACTACCGTTTCTCGCTCGCCAACGAGCGCACCTTCCTGGCCTGGATCAGGACCTCGCTCGCGCTGGTCGGCGGCGGGTTCGCGGTCGACCAGTTCCTGCCCGACCTGCGGTGGGGTGTCCGGGTCGCCCTCGCGCTCGCGCTGCTCGCCTCGGGGGTGCTCTGCGCGCTGCGGGCGGTGAACCACTGGGTGCGGTGCGAGCGTGCCATGCGGCGCGGCGAGGACCTTCCGGTGTCGCGCTTCCCCACCGTCCTGAGCCTCGCCGTGGCCCTGGTCGCCGTGGCGATGGTGGTGGTCGTCGTCTTCGGCTGGGCGGGCTGATGGCCGCACGGGCGCCCGCCCGCGACCCCGGGCTCCAGCCCGAGCGGACCCGGCTCGCGTGGCGGCGTACCACTCTGTCGTGCACGGTGACGGCGGTACTCGCCGCCAAACAGGCGGTGCACCGCGGAAGTTCACCGGTCGGGCTGATCGCGGTGACCCTCAGCGCCCTGGTGTGGCTCGGGTTCCTCGCGGTGGCGCACCGCCGCATCCAGACCCTGAGCGGTGGCGGCCCGCGCTTCCGGGTGCTCGGGCTGCGGGGCGCGCTCGCCGCGGCCGCGTGCACGGTGGCCCTGGCCTGTTTCGCGGTCGCCATGCTCTTCTGAACCCTGTTGCCCGGTCACCACGCTCTTCTGAACCCTGTTGCCCGGTCACCACGCTCTTATGAACCCTGTTACGCGGTCACCGAGCCCTTCTGCGTCCCGTTGCGCGGTCACCATGCTCTTCTGAACGCCGCCGCGCCCCCGGGCGGGACCACTGCCGGACTCGCCGCGCGCCGACCTCGTACACGGGAATCGCGGGGCCCGCCCTGGACGGCATACCGACTGGTCGGTAGCGTGTCCGGGTACACGACGACCGACCCCCTGTGGAGGTGCCGACCATGAGCGCAGTCCCCCCGCCAGGCCTTGATCCGGAGCAGCTACGGGCCCATCTGGACCGCGTGCGTCCGGGTCTGGTGAGCGGACCGCTGCGTGCCCGTCTGATCGAGGGCGGCCGGTCGAACCTGACCTATGTCGTCACCGACGGCACCGGGCAGTGGGTCGTACGCAGGCCGCCACTCGGCCATGTGCTCGCCACCGCCCATGACATGAAGCGCGAGCACCGGGTGATCAGCGCGCTGCACCCGACGGCCGTGCCGGTGCCCGAGCCGGTGCTGCTCTGCGAGGACGAGTCGGTGCTCGGCTCGCCGTTCTATGTCATGGAGTACGTGGCCGGGACGCCGTACCGCACCGCCGAGCAGCTCGCGCCGCTGGGCCCCGAGCGGACCAGGGCGGCCGTGCTCTCCCTGGTGGACACCCTGGTCGAGCTGCACGCCGTCGACCCCGAGGCGGTCGGGCTCGGCGACTTCGGGCGGCCCGAGGGCTTCCTCGACCGGCAGCTGCGGCGCTGGGGCAAGCAACTCGACGCCTCCCGCAACCGTGAACTCGGCGGCATCGACGAACTGCACGCCGCTCTCGGACGCGATCTGCCCGCCTCGCCCGCCCCCACCGTGGTGCACGGCGACTACCGCCTGGACAACGTCCTGATCGGTGAAGGCGACCGGATCGAGGCGGTACTCGACTGGGAGATGTCCACGCTCGGCGACCCCTTGACCGACCTCGGGCTCCTCGTCATGTACAGCGCGAAGCTGGATCTCCCCCACTCGCCGGTCTCCACCACGGCCGGCGCCGCGGGCCACCCCTCCCCCGCCGAGCTCGTCGAGCGCTACGCGGCCCGCTCGGGCCGCGACACCTCGGCGATCTCCTGGTACACGGCGTTCGCCTGGTTCAAGCTCGCCGTGATCCTCGAAGGCATCCACTACCGCTACACCCTCGGCCAGACCGTGGGCGCCGGGTTCGACCGCATCGGCGAGCTGGTCCCCGTCTTCATCGAGCACGGTCTCACCACCCTTCAGGAAGGCTGAACCTCCGCCATGGACTTCGCATTCGACGCGCGCACCGAAGAACTGCGGACCAGGCTCCTCACGTTCATGGAGGAGTACGTGTATCCCGCCGAGGCCACCGCGCACGAGCAGCGCGCCCTGCTCGCCTCGCCCTGGGACACCCCGCAGGTCGTGGCCGACCTCAAGGCCGAGGCCCGCCGACAGGGCCTGTGGAACCTGTTCCTGCCCGACGCCGAGCACGGAGCGGGACTCACCAACCTCCAGTACGCGCCGCTCGCCGAAATCACCGGCCGCTCACCGCACTTGGCACCGACCGCCCTCAACTGCGCGGCCCCCGACACCGGGAACATGGAGGTACTCGCGCAGTTCGGCTCGGACGAGCAGAAGAAGCAGTGGCTCGAGCCACTGCTCGCCGGGGAGATCCGCTCGGCGTTCGCGATGACCGAGCCCGAGGTCGCTTCCTCGGACGCCACCAACATCGAGACGCGCATCGAGCGGGACGGCGACAGCTACGTCGTCACCGGACGCAAGTGGTACATCTCCGGCGCGATGAACCCCGACTGCGCGATTTTCATCGTGATGGGCAAGACCGACCCCGGCAACGCCGACGTGCGCCGCCAGCAGTCGATGATCCTGGTGCCGCGCTCCACCCCGGGTGTGGAGATCCGCCGCGCCATGCAGGTGTACGGCTACGAGGACCACTCCCACGGCGGCCACGCGGAGGTCGTCTTCCACGGCGCCCGGGTCCCCGCGAGCAACCTGGTCGGCGAGGAGGGCGGCGGCTTCGCCATCGCGCAGGCCCGGCTCGGGCCCGGTCGGATCCACCACTGCATGCGGCTGATCGGCATGGCCGAGCGGGCCATCGAGCTGATGTGCCGAAGGGCCGTGGCGCGTACGGCGTTCGGCAAGCCGATCGCTCAGCAGGGCGTGGTGCAGGAGTGGATCGCGGACGCCCGTGTCGCGGTCGAGCAGCTGCGTCTACTGGTCCTCAAGACGGCCTGGCTGATGGACACCGTCGGCAACCGCGGCGCACACACCGAGATCCAGGCCATCAAGATCGCCACCCCGCGCACCGTGGTCGGCATCATCGACGACGCGGTCCAACTGCACGGCGCGGGCGGCGTCAGCCAGGACTTTCCGCTGGCCGAACTGTGGGCGGCGGCACGGACGTTGCGGCTCGCGGACGGCCCCGACGAGGTGCACCAGCGCTCGCTGGCCCGCCGCGAGCTGAAGAAGTACCTGTAACCGGGCGGCAGTTCAAGGGCGCAGCGCGCGCAGCAGCAGGTCGGCGAGGTGATCGGCGACCTGCTGCTGGGTGAGCGGCCCGTCCGGCCGGTACCAGGTCGACAGGTGGTGGACCGAGCCGAAGTGGTAGTCCACCACCAGGTCGGCCGGGGTCGCGGTGGAGAACACCCCGGCCGCCTGGCCCTCCTCGATGAGCGCGCGGAACCGTTCGTGGTAGCGGCGGCGCTCGGCGCGGACCTGCTTGTTCTTCTCCGGGCTCAGCTGGTGCATCGAGCGGAAGAAGATCGCCGCGTCGTCCAGGTTGTCGATGGTGGTCACCACCACGTCGGCGGCCGCCTCGCGCAGCCGCTGCTCGATCGGCGCGTCCGCGTCCGCGAACGCGTCGAGCCGCTCCTGCTGGAGGCGCAGCACCCGGGCGTACACCTCCTGGAGGAGGTCCTCCTTGGAGCCGAAGTAGTGGTAGAGCGCGCCCTTGGTGACGCCGGCGGCCTCCACGATCTCCTGCACGGAGGTGCGGTCGTACCCGTTCTCCGCGAAGAGGCGGGTGGCGGCGGCGAGCAGCCGCTGGGGGACGGGGGTGGTGCCACTCGTGTCCGTCGCCTTGGCCATCGCCGCCACCTTTCTCTCGTACGTGCGCGGGAGGCCGTGGCCCCCCGCCCTGTTCCGGTCCTGCTGTGTCGAACCTGCTGGTGCGAAGCCCGGGCGCTACGGCTCGGTACGCAGCTCCCGCCTGAGGATCTTCCCACTCGTCGTCTTGGGAAGCTCCGCCAGGATCGCCACCTCGCGCGGATACTTGTAGGCGGCGAGCCGCTCCTTGCAGTACGCGGTGAGTTCGGCCGGGGCGACTTCGGCGCCGGGGCGCAGCGAGACGTACGCCTTGACGCTCTCGCCCCGGTAGGCGTCGGGGACGCCCACGACGGCCACCTCGCGCACCGCCGGGTGCGTGTAGAGGACGTCCTCGACCTCGCGCGGCCAGACCTTGAAACCGGATGCGTTGATCATGTCCTTCATGCGGTCGACGACGTAGAGCCAGCCGTCGCGGTCCATGAAGCCGATGTCGCCGGTACGCAACTCGCCGTCGGGGAATGCCTCGGCGGTGGCGTCGGGGCGCCCCCAGTAGCCGGGTACCACCTGTGGCCCGCGCACCACGATCTCGCCCTGCTCGCCGAAGGGCACCTCGTTGCCTTCGAGGTCGACGATCCGTACGACCGTCTGCGGTCCGGGCACGCCGACGGAGAGGGTGCCGGAGGCGGGGTCGACCGGGGCTTCCTTCTCGGGCGGGACGGAGGCGCAAGGGGCGGTGCACTCGGTCAGGCCGTAGCCGTTGCGGATGTACGGTCCGAACCCGGCGCGGAACTGTTCCACCAGCGCGGGCGGCACCGGGGCGGCGCCCGAGGAGATGATCCGGAACGAGGCGAAGTGGTCGCGGGTGACGCCGGGGGTGGCGGCGAGCGCCATGAAGGCCGTGGAGGGGCCCACCGTGTAGGCGGGGCGGTGCTCGGTGAACGCGTCGAGGACGACACCCGGGTGGAAGCGGTAGGTCAGGATTAGGGTGCCCGCGTTGGCGAGGCAGGTCGCGAGTTCGCAGACCATGCCGGTGATGTGGAAGAGGGGCGCGAGCGCGAAATAGCCGGAGCCTTCCGCCACGGGGTGTCCGGTGCGCTGCCGTTCCGCCTGGTAGGTGAGGGCGCGATGGATGTTCATCGCACCCTTGGGGGTGCCACTGGTGCCGGAGGTGTAACTGATCAACGCGGTGTCGTCGCCGCCCGGTTGGCGGTCGTCGGGTGCGGCGATGCCCTGGCGGGCGACGGCGACGAGGTCGTCGGCGCCGGCGGGCACGGGCAGCCGCTCGAAGCCGAGGACGCGTGCGTCGTTCCTGCTCTGGAGGTCGAGCGCGCAGGCGGTGAGCGCGATCCGCACCGGGGAGCCGGCGGCGGTGTCACGCAGATACTCCTCCCAGGCGCGGTCGGAACAGATCAGCGCGGCGACATCGGCGTCGTGCAGCACATGAGTGACCTCGCCCGACTTGTACATCGGGTTGAGCGGCACGACGACCGCGCCGGCCTTCCACGCGCCGAGCAACGCGATCACGAAGTGCGGGGTGTTCTGCAGCATGAGCGCGACTCGCTCACCACGGCTCAGCCCGCGACCGGCCAGGTGCCCGGCCACGGAATCGGACAGCGCGTCGACCTCGCGATAACTGAGACGGCCGTCGAAGTAGGCGAGTGCGGTGTGCTGGGGTGCGCGGGCGACGGCGGCCCGAAAGGAGTCGAGCACCGTGGCAGGTGGGTCGATGTCGGCCCGCTGGGCCGCGCTGAGCTGGGCGAGCCAGGGCTTGGCCGCGTAGATCGAAGTCATCCGGCGTCCGTCTCCCACTTCTGCTGCAGGTGGTTCATGCTGGTCAGCCAGCGGTCCGGGGTGGCGGCGCGGGCCGTGTAATAGTCGGCCACCTCGGGGTGGGGCAGCACCAGGAAGCGATCCTCGGCCATCGCGGCGAAGAGCGCGTCGGCGACCTCGGAGGGCTCGATCGCGGTGGGCCTGAGCACGAGGTCGCCGGCCGTGCCGGTGGCGGCCAGCATGTCGGTACGCACCCCTTGCGGACAGATGGCGTGGACCCGGACACCCCGGTGCCGATAGGTGAGCGAGAGCCACTCGGCGAAGGCGAGCGCGCCGTGCTTGGTGACGCTGTACGGGGCGGCGCCGATCATGGTGAGCAGCCCGGCGGCGCTGACGGTCGACACGAAGCGCCCGCTGCCCCTCTCCAGCCACTCGGGCAGGAGTTCGCGGGCGGCGCGAACGTGGGCCATCACATTGACGTCCCAGGCCGCGGCCCACACGTCCTCGGGGGCGGCCTCCGAACCGCCCGAGCCGAGGCCGGCGTTGGCGCAGTAGACGTCGATACGGCCGCCGAGGGCGTCGCGGGCCTCGGCGACGATGGTGGAGGCGTCTCCGGGGACGGCGACGGCGCCGATCTCCTCGGCGGTCCTGCGAGCCTTGTCGGCGTCGAGGTCGTTGACGACGACGCGGGCGCCGTCTCGCGCGAATCTGCGGGCGAGGGCGGCGCCGATACCGCCGCCCGCGCCGGTGACCACCACCGCGGTGCCCTGCTCCGCCTGTGCCGTGCTCATGGAGACCCGCCTCTCTGCGTATGCCTCCGGCAGACTAACCGGTCGGTATGTACCGACGGAACCCCCTGCCCCCTCCGGGCCCCGCCCCCCTCGCGCACTTCCCCGGGCCCCAACTCCGCTTTCGTCTGCGGCCGTGCCCGCGCCTCGCGCAGTTCCCCGCGCCCCCTAAGGCCTCCGTCCGCTTTCGGCTGCGGGCCGTGCACGGCTGGTCGCGCAGTTCCCCGCGCCCCTGACTACTCGGTGCGGGCCCGCACGGGCATACCCCAGCCCGTCATGGGGGTCCCCCCTGGCCCTTAAGGCCTTGGGGGAGATTGAGGACGAGCGCCCTTCAGGCGCGAACAG
>NZ_JBEZKW010000078.1:0-29471 GCF_040651795.1 Streptomyces sp. NPDC048361 | reverse complement strand
CCTCTCGGGGGCTGCGCCCCCGCCCCCCCCTTCGCGCCTGAACGGCGCTCGTCCTCAATCTCCCCCAAGGCATTAAGGGCCAGGGGCCCCCATGACGGGCTGAGGTTGCCGATGCGGACCGGCACCAAGTAGCCCAGGGGAGCGGGGAACCGCGCGAGCAACCCGGACAGGCTGAGGACGCCCACACCGCCCGGCGCTAGCCGAAAGCGCGACCCTCCGCCGCCTCCACCAGCCCCACCGCCCCCTCCGGCTCCCCGCCGGGCGGCGTCTTCGCCGCGTGCAGGGCCTGCGCCATATCCCGTCCGGCGACCATGACTTGGTCCGCGACGGAGAACATCCCCGCGTCCGGCATGAGCAGCGGCTCACGCTCCGGGTTCTCCACACGCTGCGCCCTGAGGGCCAACTCCCGCGCCAGGGCGAGCCCTTCGGCGGCGGCGCCGCAGCGCAGGCGGCTCTCGGGGGCGGCGCGCAGCCGGTCGGCGAAGCGGTCCACGGCCAAGATCAAGGGGTTCACATCGAGCACGCCGCGACCCTACGCGCCCGTCCCGCACTGTTGCCAATACGCGAACCCTGAGGCACGGTGCAGTGAAGGACCACGAAGCGCAACGCCTCCGGAGGCGCCGATGTCCCAAGTCTTCTCCGAAGAGACCCACCGCAACCTGCTCTCCCGCATCCCCCACTGCACCGGTCGTGAAGTGTCCGACTGGCTCCGCACCGTCGAGGAAGGCCCCTCCCTCTTCCGTTTCGAGGAGAAGGTCAGCTGGCTCCGGAGCGAGCACGATCTCGCCTATGGGCACGCCAAGGCGATCATCCATGAGTACGACATGAGGCGGGCCGCGCGCCGCCTGCTCTAGTTCCGGGAGGAAGCATTCCGATCGGCTTTCCGCGCCCGCGGGAAGTGCACCGCCCCTTCGCCCCGTCAGCCCCCGGCCGGCGGGGCGATGTGCTGCCCGCGCCCGCGCCCATCCCCAGCGCCCGTTCACGCGCCCATCCCCCGCGCCCGTGCACGCGCCCATCCCCCGCGCCCCGTACACGCCGCTCACCCCGCGTCCGCACCCGCACCCATCCCCCGCGCCCCGCGCACGCCGCTCACCCCGAGTCCGTGCACGCCGCTCACCCCCCGCGTCCGTACACGCACCCCCGCCCGCGCCCCCGCCCTCGCCCGAACCCGCCCCCGCCCCCGCCCCCGCCGACCCTCACCCCGCGCCCCCCACCCCGCCTTCAGTACCTGAACTCCCCACCCCCACAAGGCCTTTCACTGTTTTACCTCTTGACGCTCCGGACGCCGGGGAGCACAGTGACCGCGCAGCCCGTCGTTGAGAGCGCTCTCAGAGCGCTCTCTTTCCGAGAGAGGCACCCCCACATGCGCCCGTCACCCCACAGACGAAACCCCGCCAAACGAGCCCTGACCGCCGTGCTCGCCACCCTCGGCCTCGCCGCCGCGAGCGCCGCCGTCGTCGCGCTGCCCGCCAGCGCCTCCGCCCCGCCGCCCCCCGCCGGCTGGACCACCGTCTTTACCGACGACTTCGACGGGCCGGCCGGATCGGGCGTCAACACCGCCAACTGGCAGTACACGACCGGCACCAGCTACCCGGGCGGCCCGGCCGGATTCGGGACCGGCGAGGTCGAGACGATGACCTCTGCCACCAGCAACGTCGCCCTCGACGGCGCCGGAAATCTGCGCATCACCCCGCAGCGCGACGCCTCGGGCCACTGGACGTCGGGCCGTATCGAGACGAAGCGCACCGACTTCCAGCCCCCGGCCGGCGGCAAGCTCCGCATCGAGGCGCGGCTCCAGATGCCCGATGTGACGGGCGCCGCAGCCAAGGGGTACTGGCCGGCGTTCTGGGCCCTTGGCGCGCCCTTCCGCGGCAACTACTGGAACTGGCCCGGCATCGGCGAGCTCGACATCATGGAGAACGTGCAGGGCCTGAACAACAACTGGTCCACGATGCACTGCGGCACCAGCCCGGGCGGCCCCTGCAACGAGACCACCGGCATCGGCGGCCAGAAGGCCTGTGACGGCACCACCTGCCAGGGCGGCTTCCACACGTACGCCGTCGAGTGGGACCGCTCCGGAGCCGTCGAGCAGATGCGGTTCTACCTGGACGGCGTCAACTTCCATACGGTGAGCCAGAACCAGGTCGACGCGGCGACGTGGACCAACGCCACCAACCACGGCTACTTCGTCATCCTGAACGTCGCGATGGGCGGCGGCTTCCCCGACGCGTTCGGCGGCGGCCCCGACGCCAATACCCAGCCGGGCCACCCCCTGGTCGTCGACTACGTCACCGTGCGGCAGGCCGGCGGCTCCGGCACCACCCCGCCCACCAACCCGCCCACCACCCCGCCCACCGGGAACCGTGACGCGTACGGCACCGTCCAGGCCGAGTCGTACGACCAGCAGTCCGGTGTGTCCAAGGAGACCACCACCGACAGCGGCGGCGGCCAGGACATCGGCTCGATCGCCAACGGTGACTGGGCGCTCTACAAGGGCGTGAACTTCGGTACGAACGCGGCCAGGCAGTTCTCCGCCAGAGTGGCGAGCGGCGCGGCCGGCGGGGTCAGCGGTCTGGTGGAGGTACGTCTGGACAGCCCGGGCAGCGCGCCCGTCGGCAGCTTCGCCGTGGCCAACACCGGCGGCTGGCAGAGCTGGCGCACCATCCCGGCGAACATCAGCGGCGTCACCGGCACCCACGACGTCTATCTGACCTTCACCAGCGGCCAGGGCGCCGACTTCGTGAACGTCAACTGGTTCGGCTTCGGCCACTGACAGGAGGGCGGGCAGGCATGAAGACCGTACGGCTCCTCCTGGCGGCCGCGACCACGGGCGCGCTCCTGTTCCTCGGCGCGGGCGGCAACACGGCGACAGCCGCCGACACCCAGCGGGCCCCCGGCGCCCCGCGGACCACCGGCACCCCGCAGTCCACCGATACCCCCCGGCCCGCCGCGGCGGCCGGCTTCCCGATCGTGTTCCAGAACAACACCCACGGCGCGTACGGCGACGCACAGATCTACGTCACTGTGCTCGGCCAGATCACCCCCGGCCAGTGGTCCTACCTCAAGCCCGACGGCAGTACGGCCCACATCAGCCACCTCGACGCGAACGCGCCGGGCCACCTCTCCAAGCACGGCGTGAACTACCCGAACATGTCGTTCACCCTGTCCCAGGTGGGCGGCCGGGTGCCGTCGCCGTCCTCGATCCGCGGCGGCCGGATCTACCTCTCGCTCGGCTCGCCGCTCTACATCCCCGTCTCGCCCGACGACCAGGGCTGGGGCGGCCCCGACCCGAACAACCCGACCGACCCCAACAACGACGTCTACTACGACTGGTACGAGTACACCTTCGTCAACGGGCAGGCCGCGTACGGCGGGAACACCACCCAGGTCGACCAGTTCGGCTTCCCGATGACCGCCCGGCTGCGCCAGACCTCCAGCGGCTACGACACGACCCGGGGCATCACCCAGAGCCGCGCCCAGGTCATGGCGGCGTACGCGTCGAGCGTGGGGGCGGCCTTCAGGCCGCTCCAGTCCGCCTACCGGATCGTGGCCCCGCGCTCGGCCGCCGGCTTCCCCGGTGACTATCTGACCTCGGCCATCGACCAGACCTGGAGCTACTACGCCGCGCACCCCTTCACCCTGAGCGCGCCCGGCGAGACGTTCTCCGGGCACGTCACGGGGGCCACGCTGAGCTTCACCAGGAACGGCGCGGGCCCCTACACCCTGAGCAAGCCCACCTCACGCGAGGTCATGGCCTGCTCGGGGGCGCTCGCCTCGGGCGGCGACGTGGAGAAGCGGCTGGGCGCGGAGTTCTGCGCCGCGTTCAACCGGGGCGTGGCCCAGAACACCGCCCTGTGGCACACCCCGGCCGCCTACTACCAGGGCGCGACCCCGAAGAACGACTACGCGGCCTTCTTCCACACGGTGGGCCTGGCAGGGCGCGCGTACGGCTTCCCGTACGACGACATCAACGACCAGTCCTCGGTGCAGATCCTGGGCAACGCCGCCCCGCCGACGGATCTGACGCTGTCGATCGGCTGGTGAGACCGGCCCCGCAGACCGCTTGGCAGACGGCTTCACAGACGCCTTCACAGACGGCTTCGCACATGGCGAGGGCCCCGCCCGGCAGTGCGCCGGGCGGGGCCCTCGTGACGTATCACCGGGTCCGGTGTCAGTCGTTGCCCTGCAGGATGGAGATCAGGCGCAGCGCCTCCAGGTAGATCCACACCAGCGTCATGGTGAGACCGAAGGCGGCAAGCCAGGACTCCTCGCGCGGAGCGCCGTAGGTGATGCCGTCCTCGACCTGCTTGAAGTCCATGGCCAGGAAGCAGGCGCCAAGGACGATGCCGATGATCCCGAACATGATGCCGAGGCCGCCGCTGCGGAAGCCGAGGCCGTCACCGCCGCCGATCGCCGCGAACAGCAGGTTGACCAGCATCAGCAGCATGAAGCCGATGGCCGCGGCCATGACGAAGCCGATGAAGCGGCGGTTGACCCGGATCAGCCGGGTCTTGTAGGCGATCAGCACACCGGCGAAGACCGCCATCGTGCCGAGCACCGCCTGCGGAACCGCGCCCGCCGACACATAGCTCGTGACGGCCGAGCTGATCACACCGAGGAAGACGCCCTCGAAGGCGGCGTACCCGATGATCAGCGCCGGGACCGGCTTGCGCTTGAACGACTGGACCATGGCGAGGACGAACGCGATCAGCGCGGCGCCGATGGCGATGCCGTACGACTTGCTGATGTTCGCGGCGTCGACCGGCAGCGCGAGCCAGGCGACGACCGCGCCGGCGACGACGGTGCCGAGCGTGATCGCGGTGCGCGTGACGACGTCGTCGATGGTCATCACACCGGAACGGGCCGGCGCCTGCGGGGCGCCCTGCTGCGTGTCCTGCTGTGCGTACGGATTCGTCGCGTACGGGTTCGTGGGCGCCTGCGCGTACGGGTTGCCCCCGGCCTGCGGCTGCTGCGCGGTGTTGAAACCGGCGTAGCCGTTGTCGCGGCTGAAGCCCCGTCGCGAGAAGACCGGGTTGCTGCTCCTCATCTCACTCCTCCATGGCCGCCCTGCGCGGCCTTGCCGTCCAGGGTAATGGGCATGCAAAGAAACCACGTACTGCCTAGGGAGGATCTTCACGCGGGGAGGAGGGTGGTGCAAGGGTCCGGCACCCCGACGCGCGGGGAGCCGGATCCTGCTGGAGTGCCCGGAGCCGGACTTGAACCGGCACGGCCCGAAGGCCAGCGAGGTTTAAGCTCGCCGTGTCTACGTTCCACCATCCGGGCCAGGGCGTGCGGCTCCGCGTTTCGCGGGACGAGCCTAGCCCGGCGCATCCCTCGAACAGCGGAACAAGTATCCGATGTTGTCTTATTTTATGGGCGCCTGAGGGTGCGTCAGCACAGCTCGGAGCGGTGTTGGCACATGCCGGAGGCGGTTGGCAGGGCGTCCGGGGTACCCCGATACGGGGCTGCGGAATGACGGAAAGTCGATGCCCCGTTCCGCCCTGTGAGAGACGCTGGCACGGCCCGCCGGAGCCCCGATCGAGTGATGGTCGGCTCGGACCGGACTCCGGCTCGGCTCCGCGCGGGATCTCAGGGGTGCCGTCATACCTCAGGAGGACGGAGGGGGCTGCGCCGTCCGACTCAAGAGGGCCAAGGAACGGCCACAGGGGCTGACGATGTGGCGGCCGGCGGCCGGAAGGATGGAGACATCCCCGATAACCGCTTCGACAGGAGTTCCTCCGTGACCACCATCCCCACCGCACACCGCGCGACCGCGGTGGCCGCCCGCGCCATCGAGCTGTCGAAGGTCTACGGCACGGGCGAGACCCAGGTGGTCGCCCTCGACCAGGTCACGGTCGACTTCCGGCAGGGCGAGTTCACCGCGATCATGGGCCCGTCGGGTTCCGGCAAGTCCACGCTGATGCACTGCGTGGCAGGTCTGGACTCGTTCAGCTCCGGCGCGGTCCGCATCGGCGACACCGAGCTGGGTTCCCTCAAGGACAAGCAGCTCACGCGGTTGCGCCGCGACAAGATCGGCTTCATCTTCCAGGCGTTCAACCTGCTGCCCACGCTGACCGCCCTGGAGAACATCACGCTCCCCATGGACATCGCGGGCCGCAAGCCCAACAAGGAGTGGCTCGACCAGGTCATCTCCATGGTGGGCCTCGCCGACCGGCTCGGTCACCGGCCCACGCAGCTCTCCGGCGGCCAGCAGCAGCGGGTGGCCGTGGCCCGCGCGCTCGCCTCCCGGCCGGAGATCATCTTCGGTGACGAGCCGACCGGAAACCTGGACTCGCGCTCCGGCGCGGAGGTGCTCGGCTTCCTGCGCAACTCGGTGCGGGAGCTGGGGCAGACCGTCGTCATGGTGACCCATGACCCGGTCGCGGCGTCCTATGCGGACCGGGTCATATTCCTCGCCGACGGGCGGATCGTGGACGAGATGCTGCGGCCCAGCGCGGATGGGGTGCTTGACCGGATGAAGGCGTTCGAGGCGAAGGGCCGCACCAGCTGACCCCGAGCCGCCGGGGGCTTCGCCCCCGAACCCCCTGTCCGTGTGTCACCTGGCCCCTGCCCGCCGGGGGCTCCGCCCCCTGCGCCCCTCTCGGGGGCTCCGCCCCCTGCGCCCCCGTTCGCGCCTGAACGGCGTTCGTCCTCAAACGCCGGACGGGCTGCGATGCCCCGGTGCGACCCGGCGCCAGTGCCGCCAGTGGCGCGGGGAACTGCGCGACAAGCCACATACGGCCGCAGCCGAAAACTCCTCCAGGACTGAGAAACCCCATGTTCAAGACCGCCCTGCGCAACGTGCTCGCGCACAAGGCCCGGCTGTTGATGACGGTGCTCGCCGTCATGCTCGGCGTCGCCTTCGTGGCCGGCACGCTCGTGTTCACCGACACCCTCGGCAACGCCTTCCGCAACCAGTCGGCCAAGAGCTACGACAAGGTGGCCGTCGCCGTCACGACGTACGGCAGCGCCGACGACGCCGAGCGCGACCCCGGCGTCAGCAAGCAGACGCTCCAGAAGATGGAGAAGCTCGACGGGGTCGCCTCCGTCACCGGACGGGTCGAAGGGTTCGCCGGGGTGGCCGGCACCGACGGCAAACTGATCGGGCAGGGCTGGGCCAACAAGGGCGGCAACTTCGCGCCCGGCAAGGACGCCAAGGACCCCTCGTACACCTTCGCCCAGGGCGCGGGCCCGGTGCAGGACGACCAGATCGCCCTCGACAAGGACACCGCCGCCAAGGGTGAGTACCACGTGGGCGACAGCGTGCGGGTCGCCGGCAACGGGCCGGTCAAGAGCTACAAGCTCACCGGCGTCTTCACCACCGAGGACGGCGCGGTCAACGCGGGCGGCAGCCTGGTCCTGTTCGACACCGCCGTCGCCCAGAAGCTCTACCTCAAGCCGGGCTGGTTCCAGAACGTGAGCGTGGCCGCCGCTCCCGGCGCCGACGCGCAGAAGATCCTCGACGAGGTCAAGCCGCTCCTGCCCAAGGACGCCGACGCCAAGACCGGCAAGGCGCTCGCCGACCAGGAGGCCAAGGACATCGAGCGGGGCCTGAGCGGCCTCAACCAGATGCTGCTGGTCTTCGCCGGCATCGCGCTCTTCGTCGGCATCTTCCTGATCTCCAACACCTTCACCATGCTGGTCGCCCAGCGCACCCGTGAGCTGGCCCTGATGCGCGCGGTCGGTGCCTCCCGCGGCCAGGTCCGCCGATCGGTGCTTGCCGAGGCGCTGGTGGTCGGCTCCGTCGCCTCCGTCATCGGGTTCGCTCTCGGCGTGGGCCTGGCGAGCGGGCTTCAGTCCGCCATCGGCATGTTCGGTGCCAAGATGCCCGCAGGCCCGCTGATCATCTCGGCCACGCCGGTGATCGCCGCGCTCGCGGTCGGCATCCTCGTCACCGTTATCGCGGCGCTGCTGCCCGCCTGGCGCGCCGCGAAGATCCCGCCGGTCGCCGCGATGAACAGCGTGCACGGCGTGGCCACCACCAAGTCCCTGGTCGTACGGAACTCCATCGGCGGCTTCATCACCCTCGCCGGAGCGGCCGCCATCGTGGCCGGCGCCGCCGCGGGCAAGGACGGCAAGTACACCATCGGTGCCGGCGCGTTCTTCGCGCTGATCGGCATCATCATCCTGATCCCGCTGCTCTCCCGCCCGGTGATCGCTCTCGTACGCCCGGGCCTGAGCAAGGTGTTCGGCGTCTCCGGCAAGCTCGCCAGCCAGAACGCGGTGCGCAACCCGCGCCGCACCGGCGCCACCGCGTCCGCGCTCGCCATCGGTCTCACCCTCGTCACCGGTCTCTCGGTGCTCGGTGTCACGCTGGGTGCGGCGATCGACAAGTCGACCACGGACAACATCAAGGCCGACTACATGGTCCAGAACGCGGCCAACGGCTCCGGTCTCGCCAAGGAGGTGCTGCCCGCGCTGCGCAAGGCCCCGGGTGTCTCGGCGGTGTCCCCCAAGGAGACCTCGTACCTCAAGATCGACGGTAGCGACCAGTCGGTGGCCGGGGTCACGCCCGGCGACATCGAGAAGGTCCTCACCGTGCAGCCGGTGGCCGGCTCGCTCGACACTCTCGGCAGGGGACAGATAGCCGTCGACGACACGACGGCCGCCAAGCACGGCTGGAAGCCCGGCACACAGCTCCCCGTCGAGTTCTTCGACAAGAAGAAGGGCCGGGTGACCATCGGCGCGACGTTCAAGGAGAGCGAGGCGCTGGGCTCCTTCCTCGTGCCGTCGGAGCTGCTCGCCCCGCACGACGCCAAGCCGTACATCCCGGAGATCTACGTCAAGATGGACGGCGGCGCCACGAGCGCCAACGAGAAGGCCCTGGTCACCGCGCTCGGCGACAACCCGGCGATCAGCATCATGGACCGCCAGGACATCCGCAACGAGCTCGGCGGCATGATCAACACCATGCTCTACATCATGTACGGGCTGCTCGGCATGGCTCTGATCATCGCGGTCCTCGGCGTCATCAACACCCTCGCCATGTCGGTGTTCGAGCGTCAGCAGGAGATCGGCATGCTGCGGGCGATCGGCCTGGACCGCCGCCGGGTCAAGACCATGATCCGTCTGGAGGCCGTCGTCATCTCGCTGTTCGGCGCGGTGATCGGCGTCGGCCTCGGCTCGTTCCTCGCCTGGGCCATCGGCCAGACCATCAAGGGCTCGATCCCGCACTACGCGCTGGTCATGCCGTGGGGCCGGATCGCGATCTTCATGCTCCTCGCCGGCCTGGTCGGCGTGCTCGCCGCGATGTGGCCGGCCCGTAGCGCCGCCAAGCTCGACATGCTGACCGCGATCAAGACCGAATAACCGTCGACACCCCGCCGCGGCACGGCAGTTGAGGGACCCCGGGAGGCCGCGTGAGCCTCCCGGGGTCCCTCGTCGTCATACGGCGCCGCCGCGTTCAGTCGTTCCAGCTGCGCGCCCGCAGCGGCATCCCCGACGCCCCGCTCTCCGGTGTCTTCACCGCGAGGATCTGGTTGACCCCGATCCGGTTGCGTTCGAAGGAGAGCGCGGAGGCCGCCATGTAGAGCCGCCAGATCCGGGCGCGGCCGGGGCTGGTGTGCCGCACGGCGCGCGGCCAGTCGGACTCCAGGTTCGCCACCCACTGACGGAGCGTCAGGGCGTAGTGCTCCCTGAGCGGTTCGACGTCGCGGGCTTCGAACCCGGCCTCCTCCAGGGCGGCCAGGGTGCGGCCGAGCGGCGCGAGTTCGCCGTCGGGGAAGACGTACGCGTCGATGAACTCGTCGATGCGGTACGCCGATTCGTCGCGTTCGGGGCGCCGGGCGATCTGGTGGTTGAGCAGCCGACCGCCGTCTCTGAGCAGCCCGTACAGGATGTCCGCGTACTCCGCGTACCGTGCGGAGCCGACGTGTTCGGCCATGCCGATCGAGGAGATCGCGTCGAACGGGCCGTCCTTGACGTCCCGGTAGTCCTGCACGCGGATCTCTATACGGTCGGTGAGCCCCTCTTCGGCGATGCGCTTGCGGGCGTATGCGGCCTGTTCGCGCGAGAGGGTGATGCCGACGACGTGGGCTCCGTACTCGCGGGCGGCGTGGATGGCCATGGAGCCCCAACCGCAGCCGACGTCGAGCAGCCGGTCGCCCTCCTTGAGGGCCAGTTTGCGGCAGACCAGGTCGAGTTTGTCGCGCTGGGCCTCGGCGAGGGTGGCGTCCGGGCCCGGCCAGTAGGCGCACGAGTAGACCATCGACGAGCCGAGCACCAGCTCGTAGAAGTCGTTGCCGACGTCGTAGTGGTGGCTGATCGCCTCCTTGTCGCGGCGCTTGGTGTGCAGCCGTCCGCTGCGGCGGCGCATCTCCTCGGCGGGCGGGGCCGGCGGGGGCAGCGCGCCGCCCAGCTTCACCAGCGCCTTGGCCGCGGCGCGCAGCCTCGGGTCGCGCACCGGGTGCACGGCGTCCTTGGATGCGCCGCCGCGCTCCCAGATCAGCCCGGCCAGCCGGTCGAGGACCGTGTACAGGTCGCCCTCGACGTCGATCTCGCCGGCCACCCAGGCGCGGGCGAGCCCCAGTTCGCCCGGCTTCCACAGCAGCCGGCGCAGGGCGCGGCGGTGGCGTACGACGAGCACCGGTGCGCCGGGCGGCCCCGCCTCGCTGCCGTCCCAGGCGCGGATTCGTACCGGGAGAGCCTCTCCCAGCAATTCCTCGGCTAGAGCGGTCAGCCGCAGCGCCGCGTCGGCCATGGTGCGCACCTCCGTGCCTCGCAGAAATGTCCCAGCACCCCGCACAACAGTGCCCGGGCCGGAAGCCATCCCGCTACCGCGCATCGGAGCACCAGGATGTCTGCATACACCATCTTCCTGGCCGGAAACCAGCTCTTAGACAGGAACTTCCGGCCACGCGCCCCGTGCGGGCCCCCTCCGGGTACGCCGAAGGGGCCGCCCGCACCACGGATGGCGGACGGCCCCTTCGGGGGTGGTGCGGCTGGTGCTAGGAGGCCTTGGCCTTCGCCCCGGTCTTGTCGGCGCTGTCGGCGGACTTGACCGCGGGAGCCGGGGCGGGCTTGGCCGCCTCGTAGAACTCCTCGCGCGGGGTCTCCATGGCGCCCAGGGAGACGACCTCGCGCTTGAGGAACATCGCGAGCGTCCAGTCGGCGATGACGCGGATCTTGCGGTTCCAGGTCGGCACGGCCAGACCGTGGTAGCCACGGTGCATGTACCAGGCGAGACGGCCCTTGAGCTTGATCTTCATCTTGCCCATGACGATCATCGCGACGCCCTTGTGGAGGCCGAGACCGGCCACCGCGCCCTTGTTGGCGTGGGCGTACTCCTTCTGCGGGAAGCCCCGCATGCCGGAGACCACGTTGTCGCCGAGGACCTTGGCCTGGCGCAGCGCGTGCTGGGCGTTCGGCGGGCACCAGGCGTTCTCCACGCCGGCCTTGCGCGAGGCGAGGTCGGGGACCTGGGCGTTGTCGCCGGCGGCCCAGATGTAGTCGGTGCCGGTGACCTGGAGGGTCGGCTGGGCATCCACGTGGCCGCGCGGGCCGAGCGGGAGGCCGAAGCGGGAGAGCGCCGGGTTGGGCTTGACGCCCGCGGTCCACACGATCGTGTTGGAGTCGACCTCGAGGCCGTTCTTCAGCACGACGTGACCGTCGACGCAGGAGTCCATGGAGGTCGAGAGGTAGATCTCGACGCCGCGGCCCTCAAGGTGCTCCTTGCCCCAGCGGCCGAGCTCCGGGCCGACCTCGGGAAGGATCTTGTCGGCGGCGTCGACCAGGATGAAGCGCATGTCCTCGCGCTTGACGTTGGTGTAGTACTTGGCCGCGTCGCGCGCCATGTCCTCCACCTCGCCTATGGTCTCGGCGCCGGCGAAGCCACCGCCCACGAAGACGAAGGTCAGCGCCTTGCGGCGGACGTCCTCGTCCGTGGTGGAGTCGGCCTTGTCGAGCTGCTCCAGGACGTGGTTGCGCAGACCGATGGCCTCTTCCACGCCCTTCATGCCGATGCCCTGTTCGGCGAGGCCGGGGATCGGGAAGGTGCGGGAGACCGCGCCCATCGCGATGACCAGGTAGTCGAAGGGCAGCTCGTAGGCCTCGCCGACGAGCGGCGCGACCGTGGCGACCTTGCGGTCCTGGTCGATGCTGGTGACTCGGCCGGTGAGCACCTCGGCTCCACGCACGACGCGTCGCAGCGGGACGACGACGTGGCGCGGCGAGATGCTGCCTGCGGCGGCTTCGGGGAGGAAGGGCTGGTACGTCATGTACGAGCGCGGGTCGACGACCGTGACGGTCGCTTCCGCGTAACGCATCTTCTTCAGAATGCGTCGCGCTGCGTACAAGCCTACGTACCCGCCACCTACTACGAGGATCCTGGGACGCTCCGTGGTGCTCATGCCATCGAGTATCCCCCTGCCCGGAGACCCCTGCTCGTGCGCCCCTTCACAAGGTTCGCAGGGGGCTCTGCTACACTGCGCGGCCCACGTGAGCGAGGTCATGGTCCCGCGGGGGAACCACGGCGGGGGTGCGCACGTTGTTCACCCCTCCTGAACTGGCCTCCCCCGTCCCGGATGGAGTGGACCACCGCCGTAGGAAACGCAGGCGCAACGCGCCGGACACCGACGCGAATGCCTACGCGAAGGGCCCCCGAGCCTCGGAAAGCGGTCCCCGGACCACATTCCTCGACCCGCGGGCCCCTTTTCCTTGTGAAGAACTTCACGAACTTTCTTCGGCGACGTGCCCCGAGGGCTCACCAAGGACCGCGATCACGCGATCGGCCAGGGGATTCGTGACATATGTCCAGCGAACTGGTACTTGTCGCAACGACCCGTAGACCGCACCTTCGGGCCGGTCACGTCCTGGTTCGCCACGGCGACGCAACGGCAACTTCGAGGCCTCGGCAAGATCGGCGACCGCCGCGACGCATACCCCACCAGCTGACTGGGAGCAGCCCTCGGTATCGCCGTCGGCAAGGCACAGCAAGTCCCTGCCTTCGGCACAGTCCGGGCGGGGGCACGCGTCGGTCCGTACACCTCGCGACTCAGACCAGTGACTCCGCGATCGCCTCGAAGACGTCCGCATCGGTTTCCCGTTGCCAAGCGGGAAGGTCAGACCAGTCAGCCACATAACCTGGCTTTGGATCCTCAAAGTGCTTGTACATCTGGGCTGTCCAACACAAGGCCACGAACTGGCTCTTCTGCTCACGTCCAAGCTTGGCAGCCTGGCCGGCGCTCACGACAAGGAACTGCCGCACCTGTTCGTAGACAGCCGCCGCGGCCTGCCGCTCCCAGTCCGGCGTGTCTTCCCAGGGCGTTACGTAGCCCGCTTTCGGCTCCCCGGCGAAGTGCTTCCGTACGCCAGCGATCCACGCTTCGCGGAACAACTGAGCGCCGTCGGTCTGCGACACGGCATCCCCTCTCGTCACGTCGTGCACAATGCGGCGATGTCGACGCCCAGTTCGGCAACACGGTGGTCCTGAGCAAGGGCGCCGATGTCGACCTGTAGCCCACGGAGTCTACGGGCCACGTATCCGGATGATGTCTCCCTGGCAAGCCTGACCGCCTCACGTCCGTAGGTGACCACCTGGTCAGGATCTCGACGCTTGGCCCCGATCGCCGCGAGGTCAGCCAGGACCGCTCCGCGCCGCCGGAGCGCCTGGCCCTGCGACAGGACACCTTCGTGCAGCGCGCTCACGAGGGCTTTCTCCGCAAGGTCCAACCGTCCAAGTTGCACGTAACGTGCCCCGCGTTCCTCAGCCAGCCGCGATCCGTCGAATCGCAGCCATCCTCCATTGTGAGCAAGACCGTCAAGGTCGAGGACCTTCTCGGCCTGATCCAGCGCGCGTTGACAGGCATTCAAGTCACCAAGGCCCGCATAGGCCTCAGCCTCCACCGACGCAACCCACTGACGGGTGGACAGTGAGCTGTCCCCGCGCTTGGCCAAGCCGCCCGCGACAGTCAGGAGGCTGATGGCTTCACGATGTCTGCCATTGGCCATCTCGACGTAGGCATGACGCACCAACGCGCACGCCCATAGATCGAACGCCGTGGATTCTCTGCTCGCCGTGGCCGCCAGCAGATACGAGGCCGCAGCGTCGGTGTGCCGGTCGCCGTCGAAGGCCAGTTCACCGACGAGTTGGAACAGGTCGCCGGCCGCCGCGCACAGCGTGCCCGTCGGCCCGGACCTACTGGCCAAACTCTCGTTGAGCGCAATGAGCTGTTCACGAACGATGGGGAGGACCGCGGCTTTGGAGCGCGCCAGTTGGTAGACCTGCCACAGATGCCTGTTCATGCGGAGCAGCGTTGATGGGTCACCCCGCCGCGCACCGTCCGCCATGGCTTCAGTCTCATCGGCCGACAAGGCCGCAAGAGCACCTGTCACAGCTATGGTGCGCAGGAATTCGCGCCGGATCATGTCGTCGTCATCCCCTGGGCCATAGGCATCACACGATGGCGGTCCCACCGGGTCCGTCGCAGCCTCCGGCGGCTTGGGCAGGAGCGCGTCGAGCGCCGACAGGTCGATGCCCAGCAGCCTTGCCAACTTCCGCCGTAACGGCGGCTGAATGTCAACGGGAACCCTTTCCCATCGGCTGACCGTCGTGCGGTCGACGCCGAGTTGGGCAGCAAAGCTCTCTTGACTGTAACCCAGCGCCTTGCGCCGCTTCGCGAGGCTCATGTCGCCCCCTCCAGTACGCCTGCGTCCGCGTCACCGAGGACGCACCCGTGCACAGATCTGCGTCAAGGCTGCCGCATCCATACCGTGGCCGCCCCCCTATTCGCCGCGGTTCCCTTGAACGCAGCAAGCAGCGAGGCGTCAAGGCTGGCAGGGATACAGACCATGACGATCAACATTCGGCCCCGAAGAGTGGCCGACCAAGGCCGCCGGAGAGTTCCGCATGACGAGCCTTCCAGAACGACACGACCAGGGGCTGTTCAACAGCTTGCCCCCAACCGGACCACCATCAATCTTGTTGTTGGAGAGCGAACCGGAATCAGCGTCGGTGGCACGGGTGTTCGTGCGGGAGTTCCTTGCCTTCCATGTCCGGGACCCGAGCGAGGACCACCTCGACGCGGCAGTGTTGATCACTTCCGAGCTGGTCACCAACTCGCTCAGGTACGGTACCGAGCCCGGTGACACCGTGCGGGTCGTCCTCGACGTCGACGACTTACGCACGCGCATCGAGGTCCACGACCCCGTGCGCCGTCGCCCCCGCATCCGGCGCGAGTCCGGGGAACGCGACCGCGGACGCGGCCTGATCATCCTCGACGCCCTCTGTCCCGGCGCATGGGGCGTCAACGACATTCCCTTCGGCAAAGCCGTGTGGGCGGAAGTGAAGACGGCGTGACGACAACCACCATCAACCCGCCGGGCCCGGGTGCATCGCCGGTCTCCGGCTGGCAACCGGCGTCTGCGCAACGGCCGTGTTCGTCTTCGCCGAATTGGGAACGGGCCGCCCCGGAGTGGACAAGACCCCGGGCCGAACGGCCGTGGCCGAGCGTACAAGCCCACAACCGGTATCCAGGAGGTTGAGCCAATGCGACCACCGCCCCCCGGCCACCCCGTGACCGCCTCCGTCCTCATCACCAATCCGAGTGACGAACTGCTCATCGTCCACCCCGCCAAACCCGACGCACCGTGGCAGCTCCCCGGCGGACTCGTTGAGCAGGACGAGTCCCCGCTCGAAGCCGCCCACAGGGAAGTAGTCGAAGAACTCGGCCTCTTCATCGACCTCTTGGAGTGCGACCTCTTCGCCGTCGAATGGCTGCAAGCGACTCGTATCGGCCGCTATGACCGCATAGCGATCTTGTTCGCCGGCCCCGTACTCCAGTCCGGCGACACCAACGACATCGCATTGCAGCGCGACGAACTCGACGCCTGGCGATGGGCCACGCACACCGAAGCCAAAATGCTGCTCCACCCCGCCATCGCCGCACGCATCAAAGGCCCGCTCCAGACCCCAAACAGGCCCATCTACCGTGAAACCAGATACGAAAGGACGTTATGAACGACTTTCCAGGCCGCACGCTGCGCATCGGCACCCGCAGCTCACCCATGGCTCTCGCCCAGGTCGAACACGTATCGGGCCTCCTACGCAAAATCGAGCCCGATCTCGACATCGAGGTCGTACCCGTGACGACCGAAGCCGACAAGTGGCAGGGCGACCTCGCGCAGCTCGGCGGTAAGGGTCTCTTCGTCAAAGAGATCGAGACCATGTTGCAGCGCGGGCAGGTCGACATGGCCGTGCACTGCATCAAGGACGTGCCGGGTGACGTACCCATGCCGCGCGGTCTGGTCTTCGCCGCCTACCTCCCGCGCGACGACGTATACGACGCCCTGCTCTTTCCGGAAGGGTCCGACCGCAAGACCCTCGACGACCTTCCGGCCGGCGCCACGGTCGCAACCTCCGCCGTGCGCCGTAAGGCACAGATCAACCGCGTCCGTCCCGACCTCAACGTCGTACGGGTCCGCGGCGCGGTCGGCTCCCGGGTCGAAAAGCTCGACGGGAAACGCAAGATCGACACCAAGCTCGATGCCATGATCCTGGCCCGCGCCGGACTCGAACGCCTCGGCATCGCCAACCGCGCCCGGCAGGTGTTCAGCGTCGACGAAATGTTGCCCGCAGTCGGCGCCGGCGCCCTCGGCCTCGAATGCCGGAAGGACGACGACCCCGTCGCCTACCTGCTTCAGCAGCTCAACCACGACCGCACCATGACCGAGATCACAGCCGAACGGGTCATGCTGCACGGCTTGCGCGGCCACTGCAACAGCCCAATTGCCGGGTACTGCATCACGGAACCCGACGGACAGCTCAGCCTGCGCGGAATGGTGTTCTCACGCGACGGCTCCAAGTTCGTCCACGCTCACATCTGGGGCGAGTCCATGAACGACCCCGGAGTACTCGGCTCGCGAGTCTGCGCCGAACTGCTACGACAAGGCGCGCGCGACATCATCGAGGGCATTCCGCATTGACCCCCGAGCAGCTCTGGACGTGGCCCCGGCCGTCCGCAGCCACGTTCGCGGGCGGGACCGGGGCCCCCTGCGTTTTGCGCCCACGACGCAGGCGTACAGAGCCGCCGGCGACATGCGAAAGGGCCGCCCCAGGGTGACAGCCCCGGAGCGGCCCAACTCTCACCCGCGTTGCCGCAGGTCAGACCTTGTCCTTCTCTCCCTCGATCTCTTCTGCCACTTTGTAGGCAATGCCATCCAGAATGTCGTGCTCGCTGACCACGACCTCACGGGCCCCCACCCGCTCCATGACGGCGAGCAGGACCAGCGCTCCGGCGGCGATGACGTCGACCCGCCCGGGGTGGAGCACGGGGATGCGGGTGCGCTCCTCGTGCGTGGAGGCGAGCAGCCGCTCGGTGACCGCGGCGACGTCCTCGTAAGGGATCCGTGAATGATGGATGGCGGCCGAGTCGTACGCGCTCAGGCCGAGCGCGATCGCGGCGACCGTGGTGACCGAGCCCGCGAGGCCGACCAGGGTGCGCGGTTCGGTCAGCGGCACGCTCCGGCCCGCGAGGTCGAGGGCCGCCTCGATGTCGGCGCGGATCGCCTCGATCTGACCGGGCGTCGCCGGATCGCCCGGGTGGTGACGCTCCGTCATCCGTACGCAGCCGATGTCCACCGAGCGCGCGGCCTCGACGCGCGTGGAGCCGACCACGAACTCGGTGGAACCGCCGCCGATGTCGACGACCAGGTACTCCCCGCCGCCGTTCAGTTCCTTGGTGGCGCCGGTGAAGGAGAACGCGGCCTCCTGGTCGCCGGAGATCACCTCGGGCTCGACACCCAGGATGGAGAGGACTCCGCGCACGAAGTCGTCCCGGTTCTCGGCGTCGCGCGAGGCGGAGGTCGCCACGAACCGGACGCGCTCGGCGCCCAGTTCCTTGATGACCGCGGCGTACTCGCGGCACGCCGCGAACGTGCGCTCCAGGGCCTCGGGGGCGAGCCGGCCGGTGCGGTCCACGCCCTGCCCGAGCCGCACGATGGTCATGCGCCGGTCCAGGTCGGTGATCTCACCGGTGGCCGGGTCCGCGTCGGCGACGAGCAGGCGGATCGAGTTCGTACCGCAGTCGATGGCGGCGACGCGCGTCACTTGGCCTCCCCCTCCCCGCACGGCGTCACGCACGGGCCCTTCGCCCACCACTCGGGCAGCAGCGCGATCGCCTCGTCGCCCAGCGGGTTGACACCGGGGCCGGCCGCCAGGGAGTGGCCGACCAGGACGTGCAGGCACTTGACCCGGTCCGGCATGCCGCCGGCGCTCGGGAAGCCTTCCAGGACCTCGATGGCGTCGCGCCGCGCGATGTAGTCCTCGTGGGCGGCGCGGTAGGCGGCGGCGAGGTCGGCGTCGCTCGCCAGACGCTCCGTCATCTCCTTCATGACGCCGTTGGCCTCAAGCGTGCCGATCGCGGAGGCGGCGCGCGGACACGTCAGGTAGTACGTCGTCGGGAACGGCGTGCCGTCCTCCAGACGTGGGGCCGTCTCGACGACGTCCGGGTTGCCGCACGGGCAGCGGTGCGCGATCGCGCGCAGCCCGCGCGGCGGGCGGCCCAACTGGTCCTTGAAGGCGGCGATGTCCGCGTCGGTGGGCTCGGTGCGGTCGGTCTGGGGCGGGGGCGTTTCCATGCCTGGGTCAGTCTCTATCGCTAGCGGTGGTCAGTTGGCGGAACGGTCGGCCTTGTCGACGCCGTCCCAGAGGTTGGAGTGCCAGGCGCGGCCGGTGGCGCCCTTGTCCTCGCGGTGCTTGTCCGCCGCGTCCGGGTCGACCACGGTGAAGCCGGTCTCCCCCGGGAACTGCATGTGCAGATGCTCGCGGGCCAGCTTCTCGATGTACGCGTCGTCCTGGAGCCGCGCCTTCTCGTCCCGCAGCCGCTCGACCGAGCTCCGGGCGTCGGCGGCCTTGCGCTGCTGATCGGAGATGTCGGCGCGCTGCGACACGTACTGCCGCATGGGGTAGGCGAGCGCGACGATCAGCGAGCAGAGCACGAGGGCGAGGAGCGCCGCGCGGCCGGTGAGCCGGGAGCGGCGGGCCTGGCGCTTGTTCTGCGACCGGTAGACGCGGGCCGCGGTCTGCTCGCCGAGCACCTTGAGCCGGGCCGCGGTGGAGAACCGGTCGCGGTCCTTGACCTTGGCGTCGTTGCCCATCGCTCTCCCGCCTCCCCGTCACACACGTACGTCCCCGGACACGGTACGGGACCGCGGCCGGGGACGTACGGACGACTGGCTAGGGCGTCAGCCGTTGCTGCTGCTCAGCCGGTGGAGCTGCTCAGCTCGTGGTGCTTGTGCTCAGCCCTTGAAGCGCGGGAAGGCGCTGCGGCCGGCGTAGACCGCGGCGTCGTCGAGGATCTCCTCGATGCGCAGCAGCTGGTTGTACTTGGCGACGCGGTCCGAGCGGGCCGGGGCGCCGGTCTTGATCTGGCCGCAGTTCACCGCGACGGCGAGGTCGGCGATGGTGACGTCCTCGGTCTCGCCGGAGCGGTGGGACATCATGCACTTGAAGCCGTTGCGCTGGGCCATCTCGACGGCGTCCAGCGTCTCGGTCAGCGAGCCGATCTGGTTGACCTTGACGAGCAGGGCGTTGGCCGAGCCCTCCTCGATGCCGCGGGCGAGGCGCTCGGGGTTGGTCACGAACAGGTCGTCACCGACGATCTGGACCTTGGAGCCCAGACGCGAGGTGATGGTGTTCCAGCCGGCCCAGTCGTCCTCGAACAGCGGGTCCTCGATGGAGACCAGCGGGTACGCGGAGACGAGCTCCTCGTAGTACTCGGTCATCTCGGCGGCCGAGCGGGACTTGCCCTCGAACTCGTACTTGCCGTCCTTGTAGAACTCCGACGCGGCGACGTCGAGCGCCAGCGCGATGTCCTTGCCCGGGGCGTAACCGGCTTCCTTGATGGCCTCAAGGATGAGGTCGAGGGCGGCGCGGTTGGACTCCAGGTTCGGCGCGAAGCCGCCCTCGTCGCCGAGGCCGGTGGACAGGCCCTTGCGCTTCAGGACGCCCTTGAGCGTGTGGTAGACCTCGGCACCCCAGCGAAGGGCCTCGGAGAAGGACTCCGCGCCGATCGGGGCGATCATGAACTCCTGGATGTCGACGTTGGAGTCGGCGTGCGACCCACCGTTGAGGATGTTCATCATCGGGACGGGCAGCAGGTGCGCGTTGGGGCCGCCCAGGTAGCGGAAGAGCGGCAGGTCGCTGGCCTCGGAGGCGGCGTGCGCGACGGCGAGCGAGACGCCGAGGATGGCGTTGGCGCCGAGCGAGCCCTTGTTGTCCGTGGCGTCCAGGTCGAACATGGCCTGGTCGATCAGGCGCTGCTCGGTGGCGTCGTAGCCGACGAGCTCCGGGCCGATCTGCTCGATGACGGCGAGGACGGCCTTCTCGACACCCTTGCCGCCGTAGCGGTTGGGGTCGCCGTCACGGAGCTCGATGGCCTCGAAGGCACCGGTGGAGGCGCCGGACGGAACTGCAGCACGGCCGGTGCTGCCGTCGTCGAGGCCGACCTCGACCTCGACCGTGGGGTTGCCTCGGGAGTCCAGGATTTCCCGGGCTACGACGACGTCGATGGACGGCACGAGCATCTCCTTCTGGGATGTGAAGCTAGATGTGACGCAAGCGGTGCAGGGACATGCGGGGTCGCGTTGGCCTTGCGACAAGAGCCTAACCGGCTCTGGGGGTCCGGCCAGCCGAGTGCCCGCCTCCTGGGACGAAAAAGGGCCCAAGGACCCCGATTGCCGGGCAAAGGACCACAACACTACTGCCTGGTAACAGCGAAAACCCCGGCCCGGCGCGTACGGGGGAATGCGCGCCGGGCCGGGGCGACCTGGGGGTGGGTCAGCTCAGCCGAGGTGCAGCTTCTGGCCCGGGAAGATCAGGTTCGCGTCCTTGACGATGTCCTTGTTCAGGTCGAACACCTTCTCCCAGCCACCCTTGACCCCCTGGGCGGTGGCGATGGTGCCGAGGGTGTCGCCGGACTTGACGGTGTACTCGCCGTCGCCCTGCTTGACCGGCTGGCTGCGCTGCTCGCCGCGGCTGGCCGGCGCGGACTCGGTGCGCTCGGACTTCTGCGACTGCTGCGGCTGGGCCTGCTTCTTCGGCTTCGAGGGCTTGGTGGCCTTCGAAGAGGAAGAGGACGAGCCGGAGGTGTCCACGTCGGCCTTGGCGCCGCCCGAGGTCAGGTTGCCGGCGCCGGCGCAGGACCAGGCACCCGGGCCCTGGATCGCGAGCAGCTTCTCGGCGGCGGCTATCTGCTGGCCCTTGGTGGCCAGGTCGGCGCGCGAGGCGTACTGGGTGCCGCCGGCGGCGGCCCAGGAGGAGTTCGAGAACTGGAGGCCACCGTAGTAACCGTTGCCGGTGTTGATGGACCAGTTGCCACCGGACTCGCACTGGGCGACGGCGTCCCAGGTCTGCACGGAGGCGGCGGAGGCGGAGCCCGCGGCCATCAGCGGGGCGGCGACAGCAGCACCGGTGACACCGGCCAGCGTGGCGACACGGACGGCCTTGGACGGGCGGCGGTGCTTGCCCTTGCCGGAAAGCAGCATGGAGTTCTCCTCACCGACGCCTGCGAGGTGAGCTGTCGGGTTCGGGCGTGAGCTGCCCGGCCGGACGCCGAAGCGTCCGTCTTCACCCCAAGCCGTTGCGGCAGTCCTGTGAACTGCCGGGCCCGGCACTTACCTTGGGTCCCCCGCTCCTGCCTACGGCGCATAAGCGTCGACTGTTCCCATCGGCCGACGGCAGGATTCGGCGTGCTCGGTCGACGGGGCTCGCGGTGACGAGCGAGTCCGACGAAAACACAGGCCCCGCCAATGTTCAAAGACGCACATCGGGGAGAAATCCCCCCTACTTGCGGCCACAGAAGGGATGTTTCCGCAGGTGAGGGGCGGGGCGGACGGACCGGGCAGACGGGACACGCCAGTTGAGGCGAAGAGACCCATGTCTCACTTGCACAGAACGGACATAAACCCGCGAACTAACCCTGCTGAGGCGTGGAGTTCGGGGCGGAGTTCGGGGTGGCGGCAGAGCTGGAGCCGGGGGTCGCCGAGGTGGCGCCCGGGGCCGTGCCGGCAGCCGTCAGGTCCTTCAGGTCCAGGCTCTGACCGGGAAGGATGAGATTGGGGTCGGTGCCGATCAGCTGCTCGTTGGCGTGGTAGAGCGCGGGCCAGCCGCCCTTGACCTTGTTCGCGTCGGCGATGACCGAGAGGTTGTCGCCGGCGCGGACGGTGTAGGCGCCGCTCGCGGCCGGGGGGTTGCCCGCCTCACGTGAGGCCCCGTCACCCCGCGAGGCGTGCCGTCCCGCGTCGCGCGCGTCGGTGGAGGTGCCCGCGTCGCCGGTGGCGCCCGGCGCCGACTGGCCGGCCGGGGCCGACGGCGTGCCGGCACCGGGCGCGGTGCCCGTGCTCTCCTCCGGCGCGGGCGTCCCGCGGTGCTTGCCGGGGCTCGCCGGGGTGGAGGCGGAGGGAGCGGGGGACTTGGCCGGCTCGCCCGACCCGGTGGCGCCCGGCGCCGGCGTGCCCGGCGTCGCGCCGCCCGGCGTCGCGGAGGCGTCGGGTGTCTTGGTGGCGGGGGTGGCCGGGGCCGACGGCGCGGACGACGGCGTTCCGTCCGAGGTGTCGGGCACGCCCGGGTCGACGTCCGCCGAGCCGCCGCCCTTGGTGAGCCCGGCGCCGGTGCCGCAGGAGGCGAAGGCGCCCGGGCCCTTGGCGGCGAGCACCTTCTCGGCGACGGCTATCTGCTGGGCGCGGCTGGCAAGGTCGGCGCGCTGCGCGTACTCGTTGCCGCCGTACGCCTCCCAGGTGGCCTGCGAGAGCTGGAGGCCGCCGTACAGGCCGTTGCCGAAGTCGGCACTCCACATCCCGCCGGACTCGCAGGAGGCGACCTGGTTCCAGGTGCCGGCGTCCGCGGCGCTCGCGCCGGTCGCGGCGAGCAGGGGAAGCGCGATGGCGGACCCGGTCACTCCCGCCGCTACGACGAGGGCGGGTGCCTGGCGGGGTCGACGATGCCGTCCATTCCCGGAGCGCATGCGAAAAGCCTTCCGTGTGACTGCTGAGCCGAATGAACGGTGAACGTAGCCGTACTCGAACGCCTGTCACAAGTCGATGGCACCGCGATCACGTAAAAGTCACAGTCTTGACGATGTGTCAGATGACGCCGGGATTCCGTTTACCGGCGGGCTGCGTGCCGGGTGGCGTGCCCGGCGGTGTGCCCGGCGCGCCCGGCGGCATGCCCGGCGCCGTGAACTCGACCGGCAGGGTGCGCAGTCCACGCATGATGAGCCCGCCGCGCCAGCGCAAATCGTCAGGTTCCCCCGCGAGACGCAGGTCAGGCAGGCGGCGCAACAGGGTCGCGAGCGCGGTCTGCCCCTCCAGTCGCGCGAGCGGCGCACCGAGGCAGTAATGGATGCCGTGCCCGTACCCGAGGTGCTGGTTGTCGCGCCGGCCGAGGTCGAGCGTGTCCGGCTCGTCGAAGCGTTCCGGGTCGCGGTCGGCTGCGGCGAGCACCACGAGGACCGGGTCGCCGGCCGCGATGTCCTGGCCGCCGAGGGTCAGCGCCTCGGTGGCGAACCGCCAGGTCGCCAGCTCGACGGGCCCGTCGTAGCGCAGGAGTTCCTCGACACCGGTCGCCAGCAGGTCGCTCTCGCCCGCGGCGAGCGAGGCCTGGAGCCGCTCGCGCTGGCCGGGGTTGCGCAGCAGGGCGTACACCCCGTTCCCGATCAGGTTGACGGTCGTCTCGAACCCGGCGAACAGGAGGATGAACGCCATGGCGGCGGCCTCGTTCTCCGTGAGGTGCTCGCCGTGGTCGCTCGCCTCGATGAGCCGCGAGATCAGATCGTCGCCGGGGTTCTCGCGCTTCTTGCGGATGAGCTCGGCGAGGTAGTTGCGCATCTTCTTCACCGAGCGGGCGACTCCGCCGCGCGGGCCGCCGCCGTGCCGGATCATCATGCCCGCCCAGTCGCGGAAGTCGTCCTGGTCCTCGCGCGGGACGCCGAGCAGATCGCAGATGGCGTAGATGGGGAGCGGGAACGCGAACTCGTGGATGAGGTCGGCTTCGCCCTTCGCCGCGAAGGAGTCGATGAGCTGGTCGGTCAACTCCTGCACGCGGGGGGCGAATTGAGCCACCGTACGAGGTGTGAACGCCTTCGACACCAGGCGGCGGAGCCGGGTGTGGTCCGGCGGGTCGATGTTGAGCAGATGCGTCATCAGCTCGGCCTTGCGCTCGCCCGGGATGCCCGTCTTGCCCTTGGCGTGGGCCGGCTCGGCGTGATGGGCGGGGTTCTTGGAGAGCCGCTGGTCGGCGAGGGCCTGCTTGGCGTCCCCGTACCGCGTCACGAGCCAGGCCTCCACACCACTGGGCAGCCGGGTGCGGTGCACGGGGGCGTGCTCGCGGAGCCAGGCGTAGGCGGGGTAGGGGTCGGTGGCGAACTCCCAGGTGAAGAGTTCGGGGGCGGGGGAAGGAGGGGGATCGTCCTGCACGCCCCGACCGTATCCCGGGCGGCGCTCCCCCTTCGACGGCGCCGGTGCCGCCGGTGCCGAGGGGGGCCGCACGCGCCCGCCCGCCCCGCGGTACGGAGAGGCGGGGCGGGCGGGCCGGTGGAGCGGATCGGGCCGGGTCAGATCAGGCCGTTGTAGAGGTTCCAGTTGGTGCCGACCTTGGCGCGCGGCTCGTAGGGCGCCGCCGCGTTGCCCGTCCCCTTGTACAACCACAGCACACCGGACGGGCTGGCTATGCCGCACCTGGGCACCCTGCCAAGGGGGTTATTCGGCGGCGCGGATCGCCTCGCGGTAGGCGCGGGACGCCGCGCGCAGCGCCGCCTCGGGGTCGACCCCGGCCGCCTCCGCCTCCACCGCGAGCGCAAGCAGCCGGTAGCCCACCCCCTCCCCGGAGGGGAGCGGAACGGACAGCCCTCCCGTCCGCGCCCGGGCGGACAGCTTCGCCGCGAGGGCGAGCGCGGGCTGCCCCAGAGGCACCCCGTCCGTCACGGACGCCCGCTGCTTCTCGACCGCCTTCATCCGCAGCCAGTGCTCCTTGACCTCCTCCGGCGTCTCCGCCCGCTCGGAGCCGAACACATGCGGATGCCGGTGGATCAGCTTCTCCACGATGCCGCCCGCGACGTCGTCCACCGAGAAGGGCTCCTCCGCGTCCTCCTCCGCGATCCGCGCGTGGAAGACGACCTGGAGCAACACATCGCCCAGCTCCTCGCGCAGCTCGTCCCGGTCGCCCTCCTCCACCGCCTCGACCAGTTCGTACGCCTCCTCAAGGGCGTACTTGGCGAGCCCCTTGTGGGTCTGCTGCGAGGACCACGGGCACTCGCGCCGGATACGGTCCATGACCTGGACGAGGTCGAGCAGGCGCGCGCCCGGCAGATCGTAGGAGCCGGGCAACAGCTCCAGGTCGGGCATGCTCATCCGGCCCGACCCGGCGAGGCGGGCAAGCCCGTCGGTCAGGCGCCGGTCGCCCTCGCCCGAGGGGAGCACCACCACGGTGCGGCCCCCGGCGCACGTCTCGACCAGTCCCTGCGCGTCCGGCACGGACAGCTCGACCTCGATGCCCGCCTCGCGCAGATACGGCAGCTGCGGATGCGCGGGGTCGGGGCACAGGACGGCGTCGGCGCCGCGCAGGGTCTCCCACGCGGGCCACGACAGGAGCCCCGGGGCGACCCGGTGGCTCGCCGTGAGCAAAACGATTCGGCCGGATTCTTCAACAGCAGTCACCCGTCGAACCTACCCTCACCCACGGAGCCTCCCGCCGAGCCGCCCATCAGGCCTCCGCCGGGCCACCCGCCGAGCCTCGCCGAACCTCCCCTTCGGGCCCTGCGCGGGGCGTGCGTCGGATCAGCCGGTCGCCGCCGAGTCCCCCGGGTCCTCCTGCTGGTCCTGAGGCGCACCCTGCTGGTCCTGGCCGGCGCCCTGCTGATCCTGCGGCGCATCCTGCTGGTCCGTGCCGGGCTGCGGCGCGGCCGGCTGCTTGGTCTTGGCGATCCACGGCGCCTGGTAGTCGGCGAGCTGGATCTGGCTCGCGTTCCAGCTGCCGTAGCGCGGGTTCACGTCCACATGGAGGTCCTTGGACGCCTTCACCAGGACGGGCAGCAGATCCTGCTGCGTCCGCGCGCCGATCTTCGCGGCCAGCTTCTGCTCGACGACCTGCCGCCGCACATACGTGTCGATCTGGTCCGGGGCGAGCCCGCCATTGGTGAGGGCCTGCTCGCGCAGCTGGTCCTCGCCGCCGGCCTGCTGCACCATGGCGGCCCGCGCGTCCTGGACCTCCTTGGGGCTCACGCTCACCCCGTTCTGGTCGGCGGCGCGCGCAAGCACCCGGTCGAAGATCATGTTGCTGAGCTTCACCTTGCCGAGCTGACCCGAGTCCTTGATCAGCTGGGCGGACTGCGGGGAGCTCTGCTGAGCCGTCCGTACGTCCTTGACCTCCGCCTGGAGCGCGGAGACCTCGATCCGCTCGCCCCCGACGACGGCCGCGGCCCCCGGATGGGCCGTACTGCCGCACGCGGCCAGGAAGGGACCCGCGGCGAGCAGGACGACGGAGACGGAGAGCGCGGTACGACGACGGCGGTGCAAAGGAGCCTCCCGGCGGAGCAGACACGTGCGGCATGGCGACGAACCTTGCTAAGACCTTGCGATGATCGATGGTAGGCAGTCGGCGTGGCCGGGGCCACTGATTCGACCAACGATTCGCGACCCCCATCGGTCGCGGGGATGAAGCCGGATGAAGCCGCGCCGTCCATCGCGTGAACTGACGTCCACGCCCCGCGCGTTGCCTCTCGGGGTCCGGCATATTCGTCGGCAGCGCACAGCAAAGGACCCCGATGCCGACCACGCCGACCCTCGAAGCCGCCCCCGCCCCGCCGGTGACCCCAACACGGACGCCGGGCGCCCGCCGCCCCCGTACCCGGGCCGCCGCCCTCTCCGCGCTGATCACCCTGATCGCGGTGTGCGGCGCGGACGCCGTCGCCGGGGTGATCCCGCTGGGCCCGCTCGGACGGCACACCCGCAGCATCAACGACCTGGGCAACCAGTTCGTCCCCTTCCACGCCCATCTGTGGGACCTGCTGCACGGCCGCGCCGAAGGCGGTCTGCTCCTCAACTGGCAGTCCGGATACGGCACTTCGTTCCTGCCCGACCTCGGCACCTATCTCAGCAGCCCGTTCGCGCTCGTCGTCGGGGTCTTCCCGCGCGACCGGATCGACCTCGCGGTGTACGTCGTCACCGTCCTGAAGACGGCCGCGGCCGCCGTCGCGATGACCGTGCTCCTGCTCGCCCTGCGCCCTGCGGTCCGCCACCGCTGGGCGGCGGGGGTGCTCGGCGCCTCCTACGCGCTGTGCGGCTGGTCGGTCCTGGAGGCCACGTACAACCCGATGTGGCTCGACGGACTCATCGCCTTCCCGCTGCTGTGCCTGGTCGGGCACTGGTCAAGGACCCGGCGGCGGCCGGTGCTCGGCCCGCTCGTCGTGGCGCTCGCCTGGATCGCCAACTTCTACACCGCGTACATGGCGACCATCGGGGCCGGACTCGTCCTGCTCCTCCTGCTGTACGTGGACCGCGATACGGACGCGCGCGGACCGGTCCGGGCGGTGCGCGTGGCGGGCCGGTCGGTGCTCGTCGCGGCCCGGTCGGTCGCGATCGGCATCGGGCTCTCGGCGCCCGTCCTGTTCACCGTCTACCTCGGCACCACACACGCCCACCCGGGCTGGGTACGGGAGTTCGCGCCGGTGTCCTGGCCCGACTACCTCGCCCGCACCCTGCCCGGCACCTACTCCTTCTCCTCCCCCGCCGTCTTCCTCGGCACCGGCGCGCTGCTCCTGGCCTGCGCCCTCGCCTTCCACCGCGCGGTGCCGCGCCGCGAGCGGTACGCGTGGTCCGGGCTCGCCCTCGCCGTCGCGCTCTCCTTCCAGTGGAAGCCGACCCATCTGGCCTGGCACGCCTTCGCCACCCCCAACGGCAGCCCCTACCGTCAGACGTTCGTGCTGTGCGGCATCCTCGTGATCGCCGCCTGGATCTGCCTGTCGTACGGGATCCCCGGGCGCCGCGCCCTGCTCGGCGGCGGCGGTGTACTGGCGCTGATCGCGCTGATCGCGGCCTTCAGCGAACTGATCTCCGCATGGACGTACCCGCTGCTCGCCCTGGGCGTCGCCGCCGTGGTCGGCGGACTGCTGCTCGCCCGCCGGGGCCGGCGCGGGCTCACCCTCGCCGCGCTCGCCCTGATCGCCGGCGTGCAGATCGCGCAGGCGGGCGTCACGCAGGCGTACGGGGACCAGCAGCGGGCCGCGCGCATGGACGGCTACCCCGCCTGGGGCCCCGCCCACACCGAGCGGGCCGCGTTGGAGTCGGACGCCGCCGGCTGGCCGGCGTACCGCACCGACCCCGGGCAGCGGCAGATCACCAACAACGACCCGCTGCTGCTCGGCGGCGAGGGCGGCGCCTACTACTCCAGCCTCACCCCGGAGGTCCTGAACCGTACGATGACGGCGCTCGGCGGCGGCTGGACCTCGCGGGGGCGGGCGGTGCAGAGCCTCGACAATCCGGTGACCGACGCGATCTTCGCCGTGGGGGCGCGGGTGCGGGTCGAGGGCAAGGACGGCGCGCCGGGCCTGGTGCGGGCCGCCGCGACGCCGCCCCTGGTCACGCTCCGGCCGTCCGGGCCGCCCCTGTCGTACGGCACCAACCCGTTCCGCAACCAGGAACTCCTGCTCGGGGCGCACGTCTACACGACCCGCACCCTCACGCAGGGCTGCCCGGCCGGGACCGACATCTTCCTGTGGGCCCCCGACCACTTCGGCACGGCGCGGCTAGGCGGCGGGCCCGTGGTCGAGATGCGCGGGGGCGCGCCCAGCCGGCGGGCTCCGCTGATCCCGTTCGGTACGTCGGCGGGGCCGGGGCGAGCCTCGCACGTGACCCTGTCCCCCGCGGACCGCGCGGCGGAACTGGGCTGCCTCGACCGTGCGGCGCTGGCTCGCGCGGTCGACCACCTGCGGACGGCGGGGGCGACCCGGGTGTCGGTGTCGGACAGCTCGGTCCGGGCCGAACTGCCTGCGGGGGCGCGGGGGTTGGCCGTGTTCGCGATGCCGCGGATCGCGGGGTGGACGTGCCGGGTGGACGGCGGGGCGGCCTCGCCTGCGGCGGACTACCTGGGCCTGACCGCGGTTTCGCTCCCCTCGGCCGCCCGTACGGTGGAGTGCGGCTTCCGGCCGCCGGGGTTGCGCTCGGGCCTGCTCGTGGGCGGCGCGTCCGCCCTGACCCTCCTGTGCCTGGCAGCCTGGCCCCGCCTGCGCCGGGTGCGCCGCAGGGGCGCGCGACTGTGACATGGCGCGGCGCGGCCGCGGTGGGCGCGCGGGCCTACGACTCCGGGTGCCCAACAGGGGCGCGGGGCTGTGTCGTTTGCGCGGCTCCGCCGCGGTGGGCGCGGTGCCCCAGCACGGTCCGCACCCGACGGCCCGGGGTTGCTGGGGCTCCGCCCCAGACCCCGTTCGCGCCCGAAAGGCGCTCGTCCTCAAACGCCGGACCGGCTGAGGCGGCCCACGCAGGCC
>NZ_JBEZKW010000077.1:0-29742 GCF_040651795.1 Streptomyces sp. NPDC048361 | reverse complement strand
TGCGCCCGCACTGGCACACCCATTTCACCGTCAAGGACCCCGTCACCGTCGCCGACACCGCCCGCGACCACGGCGCCACCGTCCTGGCCGACGGCACCTCACCCACCGGCCCCTGGGTCCGTGTCAGCGACCCCGACGGAGCCACCTTCACCCTCAACACCCCCAGCTGAACGCCTGAGCCCCTGAGCCCCTGAGCCCCTGGATCCCTGAACTCCCGCCGGGATCCGTGCCGTACGGGACCGGCCCGCCCTGTCCCGTACGCGACCGGCTGCCCTGTCCCGTACGGTGCGCGGTCCCGCACGCGAGCGCGCCGCCCTCGCGCGTGCGTTGCGCTCACCGGCCCGGCGGGGCACGATGCCCGGGCGGATTCGGGTCCTGGTCCCTGCGAGTGTGGAGGTGGCGTCGATGTGCCGTCTGTTCGGACTGAGCAGTGCCCCGCGACGCAGCCGGGCCACCTTCTGGCTGCTCGACGCCCCCGACAGCCTCGCCGCGCAGAGCCACCGGGACCCGGACGGGACGGGGCTGGGTTACTTCGACGCCGCTGGCGCGCCCCAGGTCCGCAAGGCGCCCGATGCCGCCTACGAGGACCGTGACTTCGCCCGCGAGGCGCGGCAGATCAGCTCGGCGACCTTCCTCGCCCACATCCGACTCGCCTCGACGGGCAGCCTCACCGACGCCAACACCCACCCCTTCCAACAGGACGGCCGGCTCTTCGCCCACAACGGGGTCGTCGAAGACCTGCCGGCGCTGGAGGCCCGGCTGGGGACGGACATGGGGCTGGTGCGCGGCGGCACGGACTCGGAACGGTTCTTCGCCCTGATCACCCGTGAGATCCGGGACGCCGGCGGCGACATCGGCCTGGGCGTCGAGCGCGCCACCCGTTGGATCGCCGCCCATCTGCCCGTCTACTCCCTCAACTTCGTCCTCATCACCGCGGACGAACTGTGGGCCCTGCGCTACCCCGCCACGCACGAGCTGTACGTACTGGAACGCGAGGCGGGCGGCCCGCACGGAGACAGGCACCTCGACCACAGCGGCACCGCCGGCCGGATGCGCGTGCACTCCGGGGACCTCGCCGACGCCCCGGCGTGCGTCGTGGCAAGCGAGCCCATGGACGAGCACCCCGACTGGCGCCTGATGGAGCCCGGCATGCTGCTGCGTGTGACGCCGGACGGCCGGGCCGAGCAGCGGCTCGCCGTGCCGGACCCACCGGCACGGCCGCTCGCCCTGAGCGATCTGTCCGAGCGGGCCGCCCATTCGCAGGCGGCCAGCGGCTGAGCGAGAGCAGCGCGCTCGCGCCCCGGCCGCTTCCCGGCGCCAACAACCCACAGCTGCAAGCCGCTACGCGCCGGTCTCCGGGTCGGACCGCTTCGACGACGTCTGGCTGGCGTCCGGGGTCTGCCAGGAGTCCGAGCGCGGCTGCGGCTCCCGCGGCGGCGTCGGCTTACGGGCGGCCCGACGGCTGCCGAACCAGAACGTGCCGAGGAGTACGGCGACGATGACGATGCCCACGCCGGTGAACAGAAAGGCGGTCGAACCGGCGGCCACGATCTGCGAAGAAGCAAAGGTGTTCATGGGGGAGCGTTTACCCGGCGGTGCGCGGGTGATGACATGGAGGCGCCGGGAGACTTTGTCGAGGAGGCATCTGGCGTGGAGCAGGCGTCCGGCCTGGAGCGGGCGTCCGGCCTGACAGGGGCGTCCGGCCGGGATGGGGCGCCAGGCCAAGAGCGTCCGCTCTCGCCGGGCTCCCGCGCTCGCGCTCCTGTGCGCCGCCGTTGCTCCGACGCGGCCCTCCTCTACCCCGAGTTATGACTGTGGGTGACCGTTCCGGATGCGGGCGTGGCAGGACGCTGTTTGGCTGGGGTCAGCTGTACCCCCCACCACGTTCCAGGAGTGATCATGAGCGTCGCAGACGAGTTCGCCGCCCGTGCCCGGCAGATGCGTCAGAAGGCCGAGGAGTTGCAGCAGGCCGCGGAGCGTGCCGCAGACCCCGAGGAGAGCCGGCGGCTGAAGGAGAAGGCCCGTCACCTTCAGGAGCAGAGCCGGATGGCGTCCGAAGGCCGCGGCATCGACCCCATGTAGCCGTGCGCCTCGCGTCACCCGCGTCACGACGGTCCCTCGCGCCCCCAGAGCGAACGAGGGGCCGTCGTGCGTACGGGGGCCCGCGCTCAGCCGGTGAGGTTGCCCGGCAGGGCGAGCCCTCCGAGCAGGGCCGTGCCCACCAGCAACCAGGCGACGTAGTCGCCGATGTGACCGGAGTGCAGCCGCCGCAGGGGCTCCGCCCAGGTGGACGGTTCCCGTCGCGCCGGGCCGCGCACCGCGATGCCCGCGAGGCCCACGGCGAGCGCGGTCGAGGCGAGGCCGAGGAGCACGCCGGGCAGGGCCCAGTGCGGCGCGTGCGGCGCCGAGGCGTCGAAGGCCCGGCCCACCGCCGCGGCGACACCCGGGACGAGGCCCACGGCGAGCGCTCCGGCGAGCAGCGCGGCCGGCACAGCGGTCATCGTCACCGGCACCCGGCCGATCCGGCCCTCCGTCTCCGGCTCCTCGTCGTCGCCGCTCGTCTCGTACCCGGGGTCGCCCAGCGGCCGCGGGCCGAGCCCGAGGAAGACACGGGCCGCGACCCGCAGCGTGGCGCCGGCCGTGACCGCGGAGACGGCGACGAACAGAACCGTGAAGGCGCCGCCCGCCGACTCCTCGGTGAGGGATTTGCCGAGCCCCGTACCGAACGGCGGCAGGCCTGCGAGGGCGAGCGCGCCCACGGTGAAGAGGGCTGCCACCACCGGCAACTCCCGCGCCCTGCCGTGCAGTTCGTGCTCGTCCACGCTGCTGTAGCGGTCGAGCAGGATCCCGGCGCAGGCGAAGAGCGCCGCCTTGACGCCCGCGTGGCCGAGGACGTAGAGGGCCACGCCGCCGGTCGCCTCCGGCTTCAGGAGCCCGATGCCGACGAGGAAGAGACCGGTGTGCGCGACGGTCGAGTAGGCGAGGAGCCGTTTGATGTGGCGTTGCTGCCAGCACATGAGGGAGCCCACGAGGGCGGTGAGGACACCGAGCACCACCAGGGCGCGTTCGGCATCCGGCGCCGGCACTCCGCCGGGTCCCGCGAACACCGTCGCGTAGACGCGCCACGTCCCGTACAGGCCGAGCTCGACCATGACTCCGGACAGCAGCATGCACACCGGTGTGGGCGCCACCGCGTGGGCGTCCGGCAGCCAGAAGTGGAACGGCAGCGCCGCGGCCTTGACCAGCAGGCCCGTCAGGACGAGCGCGAAGGCGGCCAGAACCAGCGCGTCGGGCCCGCCCCGCGCGTCGAGGTGCTGCCCGATCTGGCGCATGCCCAGTTCGCCGGTGCGCGCGTAGAGCAGCACGATCCCGGTCAGGGTGGCGTACGCGCCGAGGGAGTTGAGCACCCCGAAGGTGAGCGCGCCCTGGACGGCCTTCGCCTCCTCGACGCGGTAGCCGGTCAGGGCGTACGCCACGACGCTCATCAGCTCGAAGAAGACGAACGCGTTGAACAGGTCGCCGGTGAGCGCGAATCCGCACATGCCGGCCTGGAAGAGCAGCACGAGAGCCGGGAACGAGCCGGCGTGCCGCTGGGGAGGCTCGTCGAAGTACCGCCAGGAGTAGACCAGGACGGCGACGACCAGGACGGAGACGAGCGCGGCGAACCCGGTGCCGGGTCCATCGCCGACCAGGACGATGCCCACGCCCTCGCCGCCCTTGGGATGCCAGCCGCCGACCCACTCGACGGCGGTGGGGGAGGAGTGCAGCATGAGAGCGACCGCGAGGACTGCCGTGGCGGCCGCCACGGAGCATCCGATCAGCTCGGCCGCGACGCGGGGGAGCCCGCGGCCGGCGGCGACGAGGGTGGCGGCGCCGAGCAGCGGCAGAGCCACGACCAAGGGCAGGAGATGGTTCATCCGCGCAGCTCGGACAGTTCGTCGGGGTTCACCGTGCCGTGTCGTTTGGCGACCTGTATCACCAGAGCGAGCAGCAGGGCGGTGACCGTGGCGCCCACCACGACGTCGGTGAGCGCCAGGGCCTGCACGACGGGGTCGACGAGCGGGCGTGAGCCCGGCTTGATGTCGGAGAAGACGGGAGCCGTGCCGCCGTCCCGGTAGCCCACGGCCAGCAGCAGGACATACGTGGAGGACTGACAGACCGTCAGGCAACCCACGGCGTGCACCAGATGACGACTGGTGGCCAGGCCGTAGCAGCCCACCAGGAAGATCCATCCGGCGACGAGATACGGCACTACCGACATCACTGTGGTCCCACACCCCCGTTCATGATCCATCCCTGTCCTTGTTCCCGTTCCCGTTCCCGTTCCCGTTCCCGTTCGTGCCCCTGCCCTTGTCCTTGTCCTTGTCCTTGTTCTTGGCTGCGCCGTCGTCCTCGATCTCGACGGCCTGGTCGAGGAAGTGGGCGAGCAGCACCACCACGGCACAGGCGACCTCCATGCCGACCGCCGCGTTGAGCAGCGGCACCGTGCCGCCCGACGCCAGCGTGTTGAACGTGCCATAAGGGAGGAGGGTGTTGGCGAGGAACGCCGAGCCCTGGAGCATCACGGCGACGCCGACGACGAGATACGTGGCCTCACCCGCGGCGTCGCCCACCTCGTAGAGCCCGAGTGGCCGGATCCGTTGCAGCGCGTGGTAGTCCGCGCCGATGTAGAGCAGATGCAATGCGGTCGCCACGACCACCCCGCCCTGGAAGCCGCCGCCGGGGCTGAGCTGACCGTGCGCGATGACGTACAGACCGGTGAGGAGGGCGACGGGCAGCATGATCAGTGCGTAGCGGCGTACGGCGGGCGCGACCTTCGCGGGGGCGGGCTCGACCTCGCGTTCGTCACGGGTCTGGCGCAGTAGCACCACCGTCCCGAGCACCGCGGCGAACAGGATGCTCTCCTCGCCCAGGGTGTCGAAGGCCCGCAGGTCGAAGTTGACGGAGGAGATCACGTTGGCGGTGTTGCGCGAGAGGGCGGCGGCCACGGCGCGTTCTCCGTAGGGGTGGCCGGCACCGCCGAAGCGCGGCAACCGCAGACAGGCGGCGGCGAACAGTGCGGCGACGCCGAACCCGCCCGTCGCGAGTACCCACATCCGCATCCGGCGACTCACGTGTCACCGTCCTTACGCTGTCCACGGCGCCGTACTTTGCGGACGGACAGCAGGATGAGCAGCGGGGTGAGGGCCGAACCCACCGCCAGTTGCGACAGCCCCACATCGGGGGCCTGAAGCACCAGGAACAGAACGGCGAGCGTGAGTCCGAGCACCGCGAGCACCAGCGCCTGACGGGCGGGGTCGCGCACCAGCACGGCGGCCGTCGCCGAGGCGGCGACCAGCAGAAGCGAGACGAGGATCAGCGCGTCGGTCATTTCGCCGCGCCCTCGTCCGAGGGGAAGCCGCCCGAAAGCGCCCGGGAGGCGATCACGTTCCCGGCGACGAGCAGCACCCCGATCAATACGAGCTTCACGGTCGCGCGCCCGGGGTCGGTGGCCACGCACGCCGCCACCACGACCCCGACGGTGGCCAAAGCGGCCAGCACCGTCAGCGCGTTGGCGTGCGGCGGGTCGCCTTCGAGATCCTCAGCGAGCAGCCGGGCGTACACCAGCGTGCCCGCCGGGCCGAGCACGGCGAGCACCAGCGCGAGATCGTCATAGGCCGGCCGGGAGTAGGCCTGGGCGAGCAGCAGCATGACCAGACACACCACCGAGGTGCCGAAGTTCTGCGCCACGACGCGGCGGTCGAAGGGGCCGGTCGACACGCCCCACACCACGGGCCCGAGCCCGGCGGCCAGCACGGCGGTCGCGGCCACGAGCCAGCCGTTCACCAGCCGCTCGTCGCCCGGCGCGCCGCCGCTGCGGCGACCGCCGCCAGCAGTGCGGCCGCCGCCCCCACCAGACATTCCAGGGCGTCCACCGTGCTGATGAGGACGAGCCATCCGCCCGTCAGAAGCAACCACCATGCGAGCACTTCCGCGGTTACGGCCGCTGCTCGTCCCATCCCTGCATCACCTCGACACCCGACCCGTCATCAGCTGTTCGGCCCGTTCCCGACCCTCCCGAGCCCGCTTACGGCGTACTAGCGGCCCGTTCATGGCCCGTTTATGAAAGCACCGCCGGCCGGCGCTCCGACGACGGCGCTCCGGCGATGGCGCTCCGGCGATGGCGCGCTGTGCCGGAGCCAGGGAGCAACACCCTTGCGGGGAGCGGCGGGAGCGGCCCTTCCGAGCTCGACCTGTACCCGGAAGATCACATGTCAATCACCCGACAGGGTGGAAGAGAGCCATCGGGTCGGCGCGGGGACGCGCGACGCGCCCGCCCTCGCCCCCCTGCCCGGCCGCTCCTCAGCCGGATGGCGGGATCCCGGCCCGCGTGCGAGGCCGGTGAAGCGATACCTGGCTAGGGTCGGAGCTGAAAGGGCCCGGCTCCGGTGGCCTCCAAGAGAGGTCCTCGAAGAGAGGTACTGGCAGATGCACGCATCGCACGCCTTCGCCTCACCCGCGCCGGGCAGGCCGGGCAGGCCTGGCGGACCGAAGGACCGGGGCGGACCTATGGACCGTGATGACCGCGGCCCAGCCTGAGGGCGAGGGCCCCGAGCCCGTCGAGCGGTCCTCCGTGAGCCCGGCGAACGGCCGGAGCGGGCGTGGGGGCCGAAGAGTCGTGGTCGGCGGCAGATCCTGGATCGCCGTGGGGTTCGGGCTCGGCCTCGGGGCGACCCTGGCGTGGCTGACCGTTCAGACCGTCCTGGAGGTGGGCAGCCTCCTGACCCTGCTGCTGCTCGCGGTGTTCATCGCGCTCGCACTCGAACCGGTCGTCGCCTGGCTCACCCGGCACCGGGTACGCCGTGTACTGGCCGTGCTGGTGGTCCTGATCGCCCTGCTCGGGCTGTTCGCGGGGTTCCTCGCGCTGGTCGTCCCGCCGGTGAGCGACGAGATCAACGCCTTGATCAAGGCGGTGCCCGGCTGGCTGCGCGAACTGCACGACCACAACTCGACGCTCGGCAGACTCGAGGACCGCTACCACATCCTCGACAAGGTCAAGCAGCAGTTCTCGTCCGGCGGTGCGGCCGGGCTCGCCGGCGGCCTGCTCGGCGCGGGCCGGGTCGTGGTGGGCGCGGTGACCTCGGCGATCGTCGTCATCGTCGTGACGGTGTATGTGATGGCGTTCCTGCCGTCCCTGAAACGGTTCTGCCTGCGCTTCGTCGCGGCGAGCAAACGCCCGCACGCCCAGGAGGTGACCGACGAGATCCTGAACCGAGTCGGCCGATACATGCTCGGCAACGTCGTCACCTCGGTGATCGCGGGTCTCGCCTCGTTCCTGTGGTGCGTGGCCCTCGGCGTGCCCTATCCCGCGGCGCTCGGTGTCTTCATCGCTCTCATGGACCTCATCCCCATCGTGGGCACCACCATCGGCGGCTTCGTCGTCAGCCTCGTGGCACTGTCGGTCTCGCTGCCCGTGGCCCTCGCGACCGCCGGGTTCTATGTCGCGTTCCGGGTCGCCGAGGACTATCTGATCGTGCCCCGTGTGATGCGGTTCGCCGTGGACGTCCATCCGCTGGTGACCGTCGTGGGCGTGCTGCTCGGCGGCGCGCTCCTGGGCATCGTCGGAGCCCTGGTCGCCATCCCGGTCGCTGTCGCGATCGGGCTGATCCTGGACGAGCACGTCTTCTCCCGTACGGACGCGTCCTGAGCCTCCGCGCCGGTTGCTCCCGTACGGACGCGTCCTCAGCCTCCGCGCCGGGCCCCGCCGGAGCGGTGCGCGGCGCGGCGCGGTGTGCCGTGCGGCGCGGCGGCGGGGCCGCCCAGCGGGACGCTCAGATCCGCTGGTCGCTGTAGCCGCACACCCAGGCAAGCCCGTCGTGCACGCCCCGGGTGAAGTCCCGGGCGCCCCGCTGCGCGGTGGGGTCTTCGAGCTGGACCACGGCGGCGTCCACCTCGGCGGTCAGCAGGCGCAGGTCGGGCACGCGGTGTCGGGCTGCGGAACCCGTGACCGGGGCGCGGGGCGCTCGGCCGGTGGCCCAGTTGTAGGCGGCCGCCACCCCGAGGGCGAACTGTGCGGGCGTCTCGGAGCGTGCGTTCAGGTACTTGAGTGCCAGGTCCACGTCGGTGCGGTGCCGCACGCCGATCATCGTGCTGCCGATCTCTCGCCCCGACCGGTCCTCCGGGGTGGTCCCGCTCTCGGGTGCGGTCACTTCGCTCACCTCTGCTTGCCGTATGTCGCCGCTCTCGGGGCCTCCCTGAGCGAGTACCCCCTCCTTGACCGTATCGACATGTCCGTTTCGCAGCACTGCGGGCGCCGACCTGGCCGGAGTGGCCGCGGGAGCATTCACTAACCTGGCCGCATGACGATGCACGAGGCGGTCCCGGTGACGGTGGACACGATGATCGAGGACCTCAGGACGCTGGTCGAGGTCGAGTCCCCATCCCGTGATCTCAACGCCTTGGCGGCATCGGCCAAGGCCGTCGCGGCGATCATCGAGAACCGCCTCGGCGGCCGTGCGGTGCTGGTGGAGAGCGAGGCCGGGCCACACGTCCACTGGTCGGGCGGTGGCGAGCCCAGGGTGCTGATCCTCGGCCACCACGACACGGTCTTTCCGCTCGGCACCCTGGAGCGCCGCCCGTTCGAGGTCGCTGACGGGCGGGTGACTGGACCGGGCGTCTTCGACATGCTGGGTGGTCTGGTGCAGGCAGTCCACGGGGTGGCGGCCCTCGACGACCGCTCCGGCGTCGAGATCCTGGTGACCGCCGACGAGGAGGTCGGCTCCCGTTCCTCGCGCGCGCTCATCGAGGAACGGGCCCTCGCCTGCGGCGCGGTCCTCGTGTGCGAGGGCGCGGCCGACGGGGGAGGGGTCAAGACCGGGCGCAAGGGATGCGGCACGTTCCAGGTCTTCGTCGAGGGACGGGCCTCGCACGCCGGCCTGGAACCCGCGGCCGGGGTGAACGCGCTGGTCGAGGCGGCCCACCAGGTACTGGACATCGCGGCGCTCGGCCGGCCCGAGCTCGGCACGACCGTCACCCCCACCGTCGCGTCCGCGGGCACCCTGGACAACGTCGTACCGGCCGGGGCCACCGTCGTCGTGGACGTACGGGTCGAGTCGGCCGGGGAGAAGGAGCGGATCGAGGCCGCCTTCGCCGCGCTGACCCCGCACCTCGACGGGGCGAAGATCACGGTCGAGGGAGCGGTGGGGCGTCCTCCGATGCCCGAGTCCGCCTCCGCCGCGCTCTTCGCGCTGGCCGAGCGGCTGGTCCCCGGCCTCGAAGGCAAGGCGGTCGGGGGCGGGAGCGACGGCAACTTCACGGCGGCCCTGGGAGTGCCCACCCTCGACGGGCTCGGGGCGGTCGGGGGCGGCGCCCATGCCGACCACGAATACGTGGTGATGGACACCATGGCCGGACGGGCCAACCTGGTGGCAGGACTCGTGCGGTCCCTGCAGAGCTCGGGCGCCCTGCAGAACTCGGGACGGGATCGGTGACCACGGCGACGACACCCGGCCGGCCCGGTTGCTAGACGGAGGGTCTGAGGGGGCTGTCGCTATCGGCGCCGCCTTCAGCTCCCTGGGCGCCTTCAGATCCCTCGGTTCCCTCGGTTCCCTCAGGAAACGTACGCGGAAGCGCGTCGAGCACGGTGAAAAATCCGTCGAGGCGGACGATCCTCAGCACGTGTGAGATGCGGGGAGTGCCGCGTATCAGCCGGAGCGCACCGCCCCGCCGCTCCACATGGTCGCGTACCGAGAGGAGCAGGCGGATACCGCCGGCGTCGAGGAAGGTCACCGCCCGCAGATCCAGGATCACGTCGGCGACGCCCCGGCTTACCAGGGCGTGGATGCGCGGGCCGAGCTCGGCATGGGCCAGCATGTCCAGTTCGCCGTGCAGTTCGATGATGATGGTGCCGCCCACGGTGCGCGCCCGCAGCCAGAAGGCGAGTTCGTCTGCGCCCACGTCGTGCCTGCCTGTCTCTTGAGCCCCGGTGCTTGAACGGCGTCAGCATCCGAAGGAATTTCACTCTCCGTGACCCTCTCGCGGGGGCGCGAAGCGGGAGCGTATGGGAAACCCCCTGGTAGTCCTCATGCCCCGATGATCTGAGGATCTCACGTCTGTGACGTTCTGTAGTGATACGAGTTTCGGACAAGGTGGGAGCGGTGGGTCCGTGGGGAAGGCGGCGATGACGAGGGCACTGTCACCCTCCGCCGCTGGCCGGATCGCCTCGCCGTGATGGTCCTCGTGGGTTCCCGTCGCCGTCCGGCCGCGAAAGGGGCTCTGCGGTCGCGGCCGCCGGTGTGGCTCACGTGGCACGGCTACGGGCTGCCGGGCAACGTCACCCCGGCGCTGTCGGGCATCGCCGCCCCGGCGCCGTCGAGCAGCGTCGTCGTGGCGCTGTCGAGCACCGATACGACGCGCTCCCAGGACGCCAAGTCCCTTTCCACGGGCGGTAGTTCCCTCCCCTCTCCGGCTCCCCACGCGCATGCGACGGAGACGGGATCGGTGTCGGAGACGGCGGCCGCGGCGAGCGCGGCCGCGCCGACCGCCACCAGTTCCGTGACGGCCGGGACGACCAGGGGGCGCCCGGACAGACGCCGCACCGTCTCGACCCAGGTGCGCCCCCGCGCTCCGCCGCCGATGAGGCGCAGCGGCCGGGACGCGGTCTGCGGGGCGGCGGGGTCGAGACCGCAGGCGCGCAGCACTTCGTCCAGGGCACGCAGGACGGTGACGACGGCGCCTTCGTAGGCAGCGCCGAGGAGCTGCTGCCGCGTGGTGCCATGCCGCAGGCCGGTGAGGAGTCCCGAGGCGGCCGGGAGGTCCGGAGTGCGTTCGCCGTCGAGGTAGGGCAGCAGGACCGCCTCGCCGCCGGGCGCCGCGTCGTCGCGTCCGAGGCCGAGCAGCTCGGCGATCCGGTCGACGGCGAGCGTGCAGTTGAGGGTGCAGGCCAGGGGCAGATAGGTGCCGTCGGCGGCGGCGAAGCCGCTCAGCGCGGGGTCGGCGGGGCGGTTGCGGGTCGCGGCGAAGACCGTGCCCGAGGTGCCGAGGCTGAGGACGGGGTGGTCCAGGAGTCCGGCGCCGCCGAGCCCGAGCCCCACGGCGGCACTCATGTTGTCACCGGTACCGGCCGCCACCACGACACCGGGCGGCAGCCCGAGTGCGTCGGCGGCGGCCGCGGTGAGCGTTCCGACGCGGGTGGCGCCGGTCGCCGCCACGGCGGGAAGCAACTCCGGTGCCAGGCCGAGAAGTTGGAGGATCTCGCGATCGTACGTTCCGGTGGCGGCGGAGTACCAGCCGGTACCCGATGCGTCACCCGGGTCGGTCACGGCGACACCGGTGAGCCGCTCGGTGAGGAAGTCGTGCGGGAGCCGGACGGCCGCGCAGCGCTCGGCCGTCGCGGGCTCGTTCTCGCGCAGCCACTCCCATTTGGCGGCGGTCACCGCGGCGACGGGCACGGAGCCGGTGCGCTCGGTCCAGACGCGCGGGCCGCCGAGTCGCCCGGCGAGGGCCGCGGCCTGTGGGGCGGAGCGGGTGTCGTTCCAGAGCAGGGCCGGGCGCAGCGGCCTGCGGTCCCGGTCCAGGACCACGAGGCCGTGCTGCTGCCCGGCGACCGCGATGCCACGCACCTCGGACGGCGGCACGCCGCACTCCTTGAGCCCCGCGGCGACTGCCTCGCGCAGTGCCTGCCACCACTCCTCGGGATCGCTCTCGCGGGCGCCGCCGGAGCCGGTGACGCGGTGCGGGGCGCGTCCGACGGAGAGCGTCCTGCCGGTGGCGGCGTCGGCGAACAGCGCCTTCGTGGACTGGGTGGAACTGTCCACGCCGATGACGACCGGGTCGTGCGGCATCCGGGGCACCTCTCCTGCGGCTTGCCATTTGCAATCGTGGGCGACAAAAAGGGCTCGACCAACCTAGGCGACCCGGCACGGTTACGGAACCCGCCAGGATCGTGCAATATGTGGTGAGGCCCATTTTGGTAAGCCAGAAAACAAATAGCTCCGACGGTCGTCGGACAGGCCCGTGCGAAGGCGGCGACGAGCATGACGCAACGCTTCACCCCGATCCCCGACGACAAGTTCACCTTCGGGCTGTGGACCGTGGGCTGGCAGGGACGCGACCCGTTCGGTGACGCGACCCGCCCCGCCCTCGACCCCGTCGCATCCGTACGCCGCCTGGCCGACCTGGGCGCGTACGGCGTGACCTTCCACGACGACGACCTGATCCCCTTCGGCGCCCCGGACGCCGAACGCGCGGCGCACGTCAAACGCTTCCGGCGGGTGCTCGACGCCACCGGCATGGCCGTGCCGATGGCCACCACGAACCTGTTCACCCACCCGGTCTTCAAGGACGGGGCGTTCACCGCCAACGACCGCGACATCCGCCGGTACGCGCTGCGCAAGACGCTGCGCAACATCGACCTGGCCGTGGAGCTGGGCGCCCACACCTATGTGGCCTGGGGCGGCCGCGAAGGCGCCGAATCCGGCGCCGCCAAAGACGTACGCGTCGCCCTCGACCGGATGAAGGAGGCGTTCGACCTGCTGGGCCAGTACGTCACCGAGCAAGGCTACGACCTGCGCTTCGCCGTGGAGCCCAAGCCCAACGAGCCGCGCGGCGACATCCTGCTGCCCACCATCGGCCACGCCCTCGCCTTCATCGAGCGCCTGGAGCGCCCCGAGCTGGTCGGCGTCAACCCCGAGACCGGGCACGAGCAGATGGCCGGCCTCAACTTCACCCACGGGATCGCCCAGGCCCTGTGGGCGGGCAAGCTCTTCCACATCGACCTCAACGGCCAGTCCGGCATCAAGTACGACCAGGACCTGCGCTTCGGATCGGGCAATCTGCGCGACGCCTTCTGGCTGGTGGACCTCCTGGAATCCTCCGACTACACCGGCCCCCGGCACTTCGACTTCAAGCCGCCGCGCACCGAGGACATGGAGGGTGTCTGGGCGTCCGCGGCCGGCAACATGCGCAACTACCTGATTCTGAAGGAGCGTTCGGCGGCGTTCCGTGCCGATCCCGAAGTCCGTGAGGCGCTGCGCGCAGCTCGCCTCGACGATCTCGCGCGGCCCACCGCCGAGGACGGCCTCGCGGGGCTGCTCGGCGACCGTACGGCGTTCGAGGAGTTCGACGTCGAGGCGGCGGGGGAGCGGGGCATGGCCTTCGAGCACCTCGACCAGCTCGCCATGGACCATCTGCTCGGCGCGCGCTGAGCGCTGAACTCCGGCTGCTGCTAGGGCCGTTGGGAGGGGATGCCGACGCGCGGGGCGCGGAGCTGGGGTCGAGGCCGGGGGCGGGGCTGGGCCCGGGGACGGGACGCGGCTGGGGCGCGGGCCGGGTTCAGCGCCCGCCGGTGAAGTCCCACGCCGCGATATCCCGGTAGCGGATCGGCCCCGGGCCCCGGCCGACGTTGCTCGCGACCAGATGCAGCCGTGCGGCGGGCCACGGCCGGCCGGTGAACCCGGCGAGCCCTTCGGCGACCTCCGGCACGCTCGACACGTCGTCGCGGCGGGCGCGGGCGAGCGTCAGATGAGGCCGGAAAAGACGGTCCTCGAAGTCGACACCGCACCCCCTGACCACGCCGCGTACGTCCGCGGTGAGCCGGTGCAGCTCCTCGACCTCGCCCTCGATCCCGCTCCACAGCACCCGCTGGTCGAAGTGGCCTCCGCGCCCAAGGGACAGCCGCAGCGGTTGGCGCGTCCGCGCGAGGGCGGCGAGCGGCGGGCGCAGGAGCGGGGCGGTCGTGGCCGGGAGTTCGCCGAGAAACGCCAGGGTGATGTGCCAGTCCTCGATGCGGTTCCAGCGCAGCCGCGGGTAGGCCTCGTGCGCCGGCCCCAGCGCCTGCGCGAGCTCGTCCTTCGCGTCGTCGGGCGGGGCGAGCGCTATGAAGACGCGGACGGTCGGCGGCTGATTCTCTTCGGTCACGTAGCACTTCGTACACCACGGGCCGCCGAAACCACCGCAGGCCCCCTCCCTTACGGTACGCAGGGGGCTGCCCGTACCGGGCAGGGCCGGGCCATCGCCGCTGCACCGGGGTTCATGGCCGCCCCACGAGCACAGACCGCGGCCGCCGCCCGTAGACACGACCGCAAGCAGTAAGCAGAAGCAGTAAGCGCAGACCGTAGACACCTAGACAGGGGAGCTTCATGTCCGCCGTGATCCGACAGCCGGGTGTCGTCCTGGCCGACCATCTCTTCCAGGTGCCGCTGGACCACGACGTGCCGGGGGGCGAGCAGATCGAGGTGTACGCCCGTGAGGTGATCGCGGCCGGGAAGGAGAACGCGGAACTCCCCTGGCTGCTCTACCTTCAGGGTGGCCCCGGGGGACGGGCGGGCAGGCCTGTGGGCCGGGACGGCTGGCTCGACCGCGCGGTGGAGGAGTACCGGGTGCTCCTCCTCGACCAGCGTGGCACCGGACGCTCCACCCCGGCCAACCGACAGACGCTTCCCCTGCGCGGCAGCGCGGCCCAACAGGCCGACTACCTCTCCCACTTCCGCGCCGACTCGATCGTCCGCGACGCCGAGCTGATCCGGCGCCGGCTCCTCGGCGACCAGGGTCGGTGGACGTTGCTCGGGCAGAGCTTCGGCGGCTTCTGCACGCTCACCTACCTCTCGTTCGCCCCCGAGGGGCTGCGCGAGGCGCTGGTCACCGGCGGCCTCGCGGGCCTGCGCAGCAGTGCGGCAGACGTGTACCGGGCCGCCTACCCCCGGGTCGCCCGCAAGAACGCCGCGCACTACGCGCGCTACCCGCAGGACGTCGAGGCGGCCCGACGGGTGGCGGAGCACCTGCTCGCCGCGCCCGCCGAGCTGCCCGACGGCGGCACCCTCACCGTCGAGGCCTTCCAGGCGCTCGGTCTGATCCTCGGCTCCGGCAATGGCTCCGACCTCCTGCACTATCTCCTGGAGGATGCCTGGGTCCGGGGCAGCGCGGGGCCGGAACTCTCCGACACCTTCCTGGCCGGCGCCCAGTCGAAACTGTCGTTCGCCGAGGGTCCGCTCTACGCCGTGCTGCACGAATCCATCTACGGGCAGCGGTCGGTGGACCCAGGGCCGACCGGCTGGGCCGCCGAGCGGGTACGCCCCGAGTTCCCCGAATTCGACGCGGCCAAAGCCCTGGCGGACGGCGTGCCCGTACGGTTCACCGGCGAGATGATCTATCCCTGGATGTTCGACACCGACCCGGCGCTGCGCCCGCTGCGCGAGACGGCGGACCTCCTGGCCCGGCGCACGGACTGGCCCGACCTGTACGCCCCCGACGCCCTCGCGGCCAACCAGGTCCCGGTGTTCGCGGCCGTCTACCACGACGACATGTACGTCGACACCGCCGACTCGCTCGCCACCGCCGACGCCGTGGGCGGCCTGCGGGCCTGGGTGACCAACGAGTGGGAGCACGACGGCCTGCGGGTCAGCGGCGGGCGGGTGCTCGACCGCCTGATCGGCATGGCCCGCGGCCGGGTTTAGCGCGCGGGCGCGCGCCCCGGGCCTTCGCGCGGCGGCGGCCCGGGGCGCGGGCGTTCGGGCCGTTGTCAGTGGTGCCCTGGCGCCAGGACTTCGACGAGAGGCCGGCCCAGTGGCGGCCGGGCCGGCCTGAGAATGCGCCCGTGGAACTGGCGTGGGTCGGCGCGTAGACGCCGGGGAGCCTCAGCGGCGCAGAAGCGTGGCCTGGTGCCGCATGTGGGACAGCTTCTCGGGGTTGCGTACGGCATAGATGCCGGTGACGAGGCCGTCGTCGATGCGCAGCGCCACCACGGTGTCGACATCGCCGTCGAGTTGAAGGACCAGTCCCGGCCAGCCGTTGACCTGCGCCGGCCGCAGGGACGACGTGGCGATCCTGCCGAGGCCGTGGGCCAGCAGACGGGCCACCTTGTCGGCGCCGACGACCGGCCGCAGCACGGCCTGCCTGATCCCGCCACCGTCGCCGAGGAGGACGACATCGGGGGCCAGGATGTCCAGCAGGCCCTGGAGGTCACCCGTGTCGGTGGCGTGCTGGAACGCGTCGAGCGCGTCCTTGGTCTCGGTGGCGGACACCGCACCGCGCGGCCGCCGCGCCGCGACATGCGCCCGCGCCCGGTGCGCGACCTGGCGGACCGCGGCCGGGCTCTTGTCGACGGCCTGCGCGATCTCGTCGTACTCCAGGGCGAACACGTCACGCAGCACGAAGACCGCCCGCTCGGTCGGTGAGAGCGTCTCCATCACCAGCAGCATCGCCATCGATACGCTGTCGGCGAGCTCCACGTCGTCGGCCACGTCCGGGGCGGTGAGCAAGGGCTCGGGCAGCCAGGTACCGACGTAGGACTCCTTACGGCGGCCGAGCGTACGCAGCCGGCTCAGCGCCTGCCGCGTGGCGATCCGGACCAGATAGGCGCGCCGGTCCCGCACCTCCGCGAGATCGACGCCGGACCAGCGCAGCCACGTCTCCTGAAGGACGTCCTCGGCGTCGGCGGCCGACCCGAGCATCTCGTAGACGACGGTGAACAGCAGATTGCGGTGGGCCACGAACGCCTCGGTGGCAGGGCCGGCGTCTTCACCTGGGGCGGAGTGGCCGGCCGTTTCCTCGGCGCCCTCACCGTGCTCGCTCTTCACCGGCTGCTCCTCACGCTTGGCTCTCGCTGTGACGCCCACAAGACGCCGGACCCCGGGGATCTGTGACATCCCCGGGCCGTGGTCCACGTCACATTTGTGGGCTGTCACAGCGAGCGGTCGGTCGGCATCTTGTGTTCGTCCAGCGCAACGCTATGAGTCGCTACGAGTGAGGTCGAGATCATGGATGCCCGATTCAATCTGTTCGAGAACGAGATCACCGCGAAGTTTGCCAAGCGCTTCGCCAACGCGGGCTTGGTGATCCACCAGTCGCCCCTGCCTGCGTCCACCCAGGAGCTCGTCTCGCTGCGGGCCAGCCAGATCAACGGCTGCGGCTGGTGCATCGACGTGCACACCAAGGAGGCGTCGGCCGCGGGCGAGTCGGCGGTGCGGCTCAACCTGGTCGCCGCGTGGCGCGAGTCCACCGTGTTCAGCGAGGCCGAACGGGCGGCGCTCGCCCTCGCCGAGGAGGGCACCCGGCTCGCCGACGCGCACGAGGGTGTGTCCGACGAGACCTGGGCCCGGGTGCGGGAGCACTACGACGACGACCAGGTCGCCGCGCTGGTCGCCCTGGTGGCCCTGGTCAACGCGGCCAACCGGCTCGCCGTGATCGTGCATCAGCGGGGCGGGTCCTACGAAGCGGGCTCCTTCGCGGCGGCGTTCAACTGAGCCGTGGCGCAGGCGGAGGTGATGCCAGGCCGGGGGGTCTTCGGCGGGTCGGCCCGGATCGGTCGCGCGATTTCCGGTCCGACCCGGCGGTGGCGGGCCGGCGTCGGCCTGTGGGCGGGCCGGCGTCATCCTGTGGGCGGTCCGGCGTCAGCCCGTGGGCAGGCCGATCCGCTCGTGTTCGAGGGCGGAGCGCAGACGCGAAAGTGCCTGCACGACGGTCAGACCCGAGGGCCCGTCGAGGACGCCCGCCAACAGTTGGGCCAGCGTTTCCGTGAACGTCACCTCCGCCGCCTTGGTGAGCCGCAGACCGTCGTCGGTCAAGGAGAGGAGTGATGAACGCCGGTCCGATGGATGCGGCCTCCGCTCGACCCATGCCTGCTTCTCCAGGCGGTCGACCCCCTTGCTGCTGGCCCCGATCCGCTCTATTTCCACGGCGGTCCCTATGTGGCCGGTTCGCCGCGTACGGCGCTGTCGCTGACGGGGAACCTGGTGAGCCGCACCGGCTTCAGGGCGCTCTCGCTCGACTACCGGCTCGCCCCCGAGCACCCGTTTCCGGCCGCGATCGAGGACGCGCTGAACGCGTACCGCACACTTCTCGACGGAGGTGAGGACCCATCGGCCATCGCGTTCGCCGGGGATTCGGCAGGCGGCGGCCTCGCCGTCACCGCATGTTTCAGGCCTTCGCCGGCGTCCTGGACGAAGCGGATGAGGCACTGGACCGCGCGGCTCTCTTCCTCAGGCAACGCATACGCGTCCCGGTGACGGCACACACGCCGGAAGGCTGAGCCCCGAGGGGGCGGCCTCGTATGCTCCGGTTGCCCGTGTTCACGTGCGGGGCGGCGGCTCCGGTTGCCCCGCCCTCACCTGCGGGGAGGCGCTCCGGTTTGGCCGCCCTCACCTGTGGAGAGGCGGCTCCGGCTGTCCACCCCTCATCTGCGAAAGAGTCGGGCGGCCACCGTCTGGCCTCCCAACTGCCCAGCAGGGGGGGCACCGTCTGGCCCCCCAACTGCCCAGTGGGGTCAGCCCGTCGGTGAGAGGGGGGTTGCCCCCATGGATCGGGCGGTCGGCGAGGGCGACGCTCGAACCATGCCCCGTACGCGTCCGACCAACGGATTCCTGCGCACCGCGAGCGCCGCCGCGCACCTGCGGCTGTTCGTCCTTGCCGGGATCGTCACCGTCCTGGCGACCCGCGCCTTCCTCGCCGTGACCGGATACCCCAAGCTCGGGGGAGGGACGGGAACGAGCCGGCTCCACATCTCGCACATGCTGTGGGGTGGGCTGCTGATGCTCGCGGGACTCCTGGTCATGCTCATCTTCACCGGAGCCGCCTCCCGGCAGCGCGGCGCGCTCGTCGGTGGCGTCGGCTTCGGCCTCTTCATCGACGAGGTCGGCAAACTGGTCGCCGACGTCGGCTACTTCTACCGGCCGGCCGCCGGAATCATCTATCTGACGTTCACCGCGCTGACCGGCCTTGCCTGGCGGGTCGCGCGCCGCACGCGTGCGGACAGGGAGGCGGGAAGCGGCGCGACCCGCTCGGCCGCCGCCGCGGACACCGCCCTGCACGGCGTCCTGTGCGGCCTGACCCCGGGCGAACGTGCGGAGGCGCTGCGCCGCTTTCGTGGCACCGGTGCACCGGCCACCGCACTGGACGCGGCACTCGCGGCCCTCATCGAAGCGGTACCCGAAGCCCCGGCCCGACGTCCGGGCCCGCACCGCGAGGCGCCGCGACGTGCCCGCTCTTGGCTCAGCGGCCGGGTGGCGGGACGGCGGGGTCTCGTCCGGATCGCGGCGTGGGGCACGACACTTCAGGCGGCGGTCCTGCTCGTCGCCGCCGCGGTCGCCGGCCTCACGGGCGCCCTCGCCCACGAGACGGAGTGGACCTCCATCGCCGGCGCCCTGACGTGCTCGCTGGCTTCCCTCGTCCTCGCCGTGCGCGGCACGACCCAGCTGCGCCGCGACCCGGCCACGGCCGTGCGCACCCTGCGCGCAGCGATCCTCGTGGACCTGCTCCTCGGCCAGGCCTTCAAGTTCACGCTCAACCAGTTCTCCGCGGTGTCCGACTGGCTGATCAGCCTCGCCCTGCTGTACGTCCTGACGGCGCAGGCGCAGGCGGAGCGCGGTGGCGCGGCCTCGCCGACCGGTCGGCGGTATGCCGGCGGCGCCCCGCTCGGTGGTAGTCCCGCATCCCACCCGACCCCCACGCCGCCCGGCGCACCGCCCCGAACGGTCCGAACTCCGCAAGCCGCGGCCTGACGTCCAGCACGGGCGTGCCGACGATCGCGTCCCCCCATGGCGTGAACCGCTCGACTGCGGGCGGAACGGGGGTCTTCGGCCGGCCGCGATGCGGGGCGCGGGTGGGCCTGAGCCGTTCGACAACATGAGCGGCGGACTGTGCTCGGCCCCACCGGGCCGACGCAAGGTCACCGTCTCCGCCGACCGCAGAACCTACCCCGCGCAGCGTCGACCGCTCCCAGCCCCGCAACGTCATCCGGCTCCTCGCGGGGGCGTGCGTCCTGCTCGTCCTCGGTGAGTACGCGGCCTCCCGCATCCGGCGCACTGCCTGCGAGTACCCCGCCTATGGGTGGTAGCAAGCGGCAGCCGGGTGATAGACACACCAAACGGGCTGGTGCCCGGCATCCCGCATGGGGCGCCGGGCACCAGCCCGTTCACGAGGTGTGTGGCACCGCGTGCGGTGTGATCAGCGGTGGCGCCACGACTTGGTGTCGACGATGTGCTTGTGGTGGTCGCGCAGGACCGCGGTGTCCCTGTGGTTGTCCCACACGTAGTCACGACGGTCCTGGTAGACGTCGCGCTCGGTGTTGTGGCCCTTGCCGGTGTGGACCCGCACGGACCGGTGCGCGCCGAGGCGCAGGTCGCGGAAGGTGTACATCTGGTGGGTGCGGCCGGTCAGGGTCCAGCCCTTGAGGTTCACGGTGCCGCGGCCGGTGTTGGTGACGGTGACCCACTCGGCGTTGAGGCTCCGCTGGGAGTGGTCGTCACGCCCGGGGCTGTCGTACTGGACGGCGCCCAGAACGACGGGCGAGTGCGGAGCCGGCCGGGCCGCCGCGGTGGCGGGAACGGCTGCCGCGGTGGCGAGGCCGGCGGCGGCCAGGGCGAGTGCGGCGATGCGGCGGATGGAACGAGGAGACATGTGAACCCCTGATTCGCGGCGCCCTCGACACGTGCGTGAGGACACCGAATCGTGCGGACGTCCGGCACTTGTCCGGCCGGACGCGCACACTCTGGCCTGCGAAGGTGCGACGGCGCCGGAGAAACTCCACACGTGACCGGATACAGAATCTGACGCACCGTCAGTGCCAACGGTGTGCGCGCCCCGGCGCGCGACGCGTCCGTGCGCCTCCCGCCGTGGCGTCGCCGCTAGCGGTCGACCCAGAGCGCGAGCATGGGAAAGAGGAGCGCGACCAGAAGCGGCACGGATATCAGCAGGCATCCCGACCGCTTCTCCTTGTCCACGGTGAAGGAAGCCGCGACGGCATAGACGGCCGCGATGAGGCCCATCAGGAAAAGGGGGAAGAAGCCCACGAGGATCCAGATCATCGGTCCGCTCGCCCTCCACTCAAGTCGCCCTGCGCTCAAGTCGGTGACGGGCGGTAGCGCTTCAGTCGCCCCGGCACTTGAACGCGTTCAACTTACCCCGCCCGTGGTTCGCCGCTGGAACCGGGTCGCCCTGCCGGGGTGTGGGATGTTCGGCCGTCGCGTACGCACGCGTACGGATCAGGCGCCGGGCGCCGTCATGTGCAGGCGCAGGGTCAGGCCTGTCGCATGGGTGCGGAGCTCCACCAGGTCGCAGAGCTGATGGATCATCCACAGGCCGCGGCCGCCCTGGCTCGATGCCAGGGACGGGCAGTGCCGGCCCGCCAGCGGGTCGGTGAGGCGGCCGCCGTCGCGGATCTCCGCCACCGCGGTGCCGGAGCCGGTGCGCCACAGCCGCAGGGTGCCGCTCCCGCCGCCGTGGGCAAGGGAGTTGGCGGCGGCCTCGTTGACGGCGATGACGAAGTCTCCGCGCCGGACGGGGTTGAGGACCGTGCGGCGGACCCAGGCGTCGGCCTGCTCCCGCACCAGCCTCAACTGGCCGCTCGCGTACCCAAGTTGGACATCCGTCACGGCGGGCTCGGGCAGCGGCAGATCGCACTCGGCGCACACGACGGCGGCGTCGGCGTACGCGGAACTCGTCCTGGGCCGGCCGTCCTCGATCAGTGCCGGGTGCGTGCGGCGTGCGTCGGCGATCACCGCCGGGGGCAGCGCGCCGGTGTCGTACGGGCACAGGACGGTGACACGACGGCCGCTGAAGGCGGTGTTGACGAGGGCTTCGTGGCGGGTCGCCTCAACGGTCTCGGCCGGTGAGCGCCCCGCCCAGAGGGCTTCGCCGACGATCCGGACGGCGCGCCCCGGGTGCCGGTCGGCGAAGCTCCACAGCGCCGACAGGATGCGGCCGGGGTTGCGGCCGAGCTCCGTCATGTCGGCGAAGGAGACGGCGGGGGCGTCCGCGCCGAGCTCCTGGCGCAGCGCGTCGAGGCGCGGCCCGGGCACGGCGACGAGCACCGGGTCCTCGGCCTTGAGGGCGGCCCGGACGAACCCGGCCGTCTCCCGTACGTACTCGTCGGCAGCCCGGTAGAACAGGGCGTGGTGCCGAAACGCCCCCGTGTCCGGTGGCGGCGGCTCGGTCTCGGTCATGCGGATACCCCCGGCGCGGTGCACTCGTCGCCGGGCAGGCGCGTGGCGCCGCGGAGCGCCGAGGCCGGGATGGAGGGAACGTCGAATGCAGACACGCGGCCCTCCTTCGCGGCGCCGACACGGGTGGTGAACGGCCCGAGCCTACCCGTCCGGCCCCCACCGGCCCGGACGCCCCTGGTCACAGCAGTTCGACCGGCCGGGCCCGAGGGGCCCGGGCGGTGGGATAACCTCCTCGGCGGTGCGTGTACGTGCGGTGGGGATTACGTAACGGTCTTCGTGGCACGGCGCCCCACCGACTGGGCGGGAGTGACGGGTCGTGGGCCCGGCGAAGGTGACGGAGGCGATGGGCGATGGCCGGCGCGACTAAATCAAGCATTGCTCAGCAGCGGACATCCGCGGGGGCCGGTTCGGCGCAGGTCGGCGAATCGGAGCTGCGGCAGCTCCTCGCGGGTCTGACCGCCGTGCGCGACGGTGACTTCGGGACGCGCCTGCCCGGCGAGGCCGACGGGCTGCTCGGCGAAATCGCCACGGTCTTCAACGGCATGGTCGACCAGCTCTCGCTGTTCACGTCCGAGGTGACCCGGGTGGCCCGCGAGGTCGGCACCGAGGGCCGGCTCGGCGGCCAGGCCGAGGTGCCCTCGGTCTCCGGTACGTGGAAGGACCTGACCGACTCCGTCAACGCGATGGCGGGCAACCTCACCAGCCAGGTCCGTGACATCGCCCAGGTGGCCACGGCGGTCGCGCGGGGTGATCTGTCGCAGAAGATCGACGTGGCGGCCCGCGGCGAGATCCTTGAGCTGAAGAACACCGTCAACACGATGGTGGACCAGCTCTCCGCGTTCGCCGACGAAGTCACCCGCGTCGCCCGCGAGGTGGGCAGCGAGGGACGCCTGGGCGGCCAGGCACAGGTGCCCGGCGTCGGAGGCACCTGGCGCGACCTGACCGACTCGGTCAACTTCATGGCGGGCAACCTGACCGATCAGGTCCGCAACATCGCCCAGGTGACCACCGCGGTGGCGCGCGGCGATCTGTCGCAGAAGATCACCGTCGACGCCCGCGGCGAGATCCTGGAGCTGAAGAACACCGTCAACACGATGGTGGACCAGCTCTCCGCGTTCGCCGACGAAGTGACGCGCATGGCGCGGGAGGTCGGCACCGAGGGCATCCTCGGCGGGCAGGCCGATGTGAAGGGCGTCTCCGGCACCTGGCGCGACCTGACCGACTCGGTCAACTTCATGGCGGGCAACCTCACGGCCCAGGTCCGTTCCATCGCTCAAGTGGCGACCGCCGTGGCCAAGGGAGACCTGTCGCAGAAGATCACGGTCACCGCGCGGGGCGAGGTCCTCGAACTGAAGGACACCATCAACACGATGGTCGACCAGCTCTCGTCGTTCGCCGGTGAGGTCACCCGGGTGGCGCGTGAGGTCGGCACGGAGGGACGGCTCGGGGGACAAGCCGACGTACGGGACGTGTCGGGCACCTGGCGTGACCTCACCGAGTCCGTCAACGTCATGGCCGACAACCTCACCGCGCAGGTCCGGTCGATCGCCGAGGTGACGACCGCGGTCGCCAAGGGCGACCTCTCGCAGAAGATCCGGGTGGACGCCCGAGGCGAGATCCTGGAACTCAAGGAGACCATCAACACGATGGTCGACCAGCTCGGCGCCTTCGCCGACGAGGTGACCCGGGTGGCCCGAGAGGTCGGCACCGAGGGCAACCTCGGCGGACAGGCCACCGTCCGGGGCGTGTCCGGCACGTGGAAGGACCTCACCGACAACGTCAACGTGATGGCGTCCAACCTCACCGGCCAGGTCCGCTCGATCGCCCAGGTCGCCACCGCCGTCGCCAAGGGCGACCTCTCGCAGAAGATCAACGTCGAGGCGAAGGGCGAGGTCGCCGCGCTCGCCGGGGTCATCAACACGATGGTCGACACCCTGTCCGCGTTCGCGGACGAGGTCACCCGCGTCGCGCGCGAGGTGGGCACCGAGGGCACGCTCGGCGGTCAGGCCCGCGTACCGAACGTCGCGGGGACCTGGAAGGACCTCACCGACAACGTCAACTTCATGGCCCACAACCTGACCAGCCAGGTCCGCAACATCGCCCAGGTCACCACCGCCGTCGCCCAGGGTGACCTGACCCGCAAGATCGACGTGGATGCCCGCGGCGAGATCCTGGAGCTCAAGACGACCATCAATACGATGGTCGACCAGCTCTCCTCGTTCGCCGCCGAAGTCACCCGCGTCGCCCGCGAGGTCGGCAGCGAGGGCAGGCTCGGCGGTCAGGCCGAGGTCGAAGGCGTCTCCGGCACCTGGAAGCGGCTCACCGAGAACGTCAACGAACTCGCCGGAAACCTGACGCGTCAGGTGCGCGCCATCGCCGAGGTCACCGGAGCGGTGGCCGAGGGCGACCTGACACGGTCGATCACCGTCGACGCCTCCGGTGAGGTCGCCGACCTCAAGGACAACATCAACTTCATGGTGGAGTCGCTGCGCGAGACCACCCGGGCCAACGAGGAACAGGACTGGCTCAAGTCCAACCTGGCGCGGATCTCCGGCCTGATGCAGGGCCGGCGGGACCTCGCGGTCGTCGCCGAGCTCATCATGGACGAGCTCACCCCGCTGGTCTCCGCACAGTACGGCGCCTTCTACCTCGCCGAGGAGACGAGCGAGGGCGTCTACCTCAACCTGGTCGGCTCCTACGCGCGCCCCGACACCGCGCTCGGCTTCCGCTTCAGGCTCGGCGAGTCCTTCGTCGGCCAGGCGGCCCGCAGCAAGCGCACCATCGCCGTCGACGACCTCCCGGCCGGATACGTGACCGTCTCCTCGGGGCTCGGATCCACCGAGCCCGTCTGCCTGATGGTGCTGCCCATCGTGGTCGAGGAGCAGGTGCTCGGCGTCATCGAACTCGCCACCGTGCACGCCTTCACGCCGATCCACCGCGACTTCCTCGAACAGCTGATGGAAGCGATCGGGGTCAACGTCAACACCATCACCGCCAACGCCCGCACCGACGAGCTGCTCGGCGAGTCGCAGCGCCTCACCGCGGAACTCCAGGTCCGATCCCAGGAGTTGCAGTCCCGTCAGGAGGAACTGCAGTCCTCCAACGCGGAGTTGGAGGAGAAGGCGGAGCTGCTCGTCGCGCAGAACCGTGACATCGAGACCAAGAACCTGGAGATCGAGCGGGCCCGCCAGGAGCTGGAGGACCGCGCCCACCAGCTGTCGCTGGCCTCGAAGTACAAGTCCGAGTTCCTCGCCAACATGAGCCACGAGCTGCGTACCCCGCTCAACAGCCTGCTCATCCTGGCCCAGTTGCTCGCGCAGAACCCCAGCCGCAACCTCACCGCCAAGCAGGTCGAGTACGCCGGCATCATCCACTCGGCCGGCTCCGACCTGCTCCAGCTCATCAACGACATCCTCGACCTGTCCAAGGTCGAGGCCGGCAAGATGGACGTCAGCCCGGAGCGGATCTCGCTGCGCAAGCTCCTCGACTACATCGAGGCCACCTTCCGGCCGGTGACCAGCCAAAAGAGCCTCACCTTCACGGTGAAGACCCCCGCCACGCTGCCCAACGAGCTGCTCACCGACGACTACCGGCTGCGCCAGGTGCTGCGCAACCTGCTCTCCAACGCGGTCAAGTTCACCGAGAAGGGCGGTGTCGAGCTGAGCGTCGAGGTGCTGGCCGAACAGCTCGCCCCGGAGGCCGCCCGGCGCGGCGGCCCGGTGATCGCCTTCCACGTCGCGGACACCGGCATCGGGATCGCGCCGCAGCACCTGGAAACCGTCTTCGGCGCCTTCCAGCAGGCCGACGGCACGACGAGCCGCAAGTACGGCGGTACCGGCCTCGGCCTGTCGATCAGCCGGGAGATCGCGTTCCTGCTGGGCGGCGCCATCACCGCCGAGAGCGCCCTGGGGCAGGGGAGCACCTTCACCCTGTACCTGCCGGTCGCCCGGCCCGACTACGCCGAGTTCACCGTGCAGCCCGGCCGCCCGGCGCTCCCGGCGGCCGAGCCGATGGAGGAGCCCGCCGCCGAGCCCGAGCAGCGCCACTCGATCCTGCCCGCCCCCGAGCCCGTACAGTCCAAGCGGCTGCTGGTCGTCGAGGAGCGGTCACGCGGACTGCTTTCGCTGGTCGCCGAGAGCGCCGTCGGCGATCTGGCGGCCCACCCCAACCTCGGCGATCCGCGCGGCCCGGTGGAGATCACCGCGGCGGTCGGGGTCCACGAGGCAGCCGAGGCGCTGGCCGCGGCACCCTGCCACTGCGTGGTCCTCGAACTCGACCTGCCGGACGACGCGGCGCTCAGGTTCCTGGAGGACATGGCCCGCGACGCGGCGCTGCGCGGCGTCCCCGTGCTGGCCCACAACAACCGCCGCCTCGGCACGGACCAGGAGCGGATCCTGCAGAAGCGCGCGGCCACCCAGCCGTTGGAGCTGATCTCCAGCCTCGACGAGCTGCGGGAACGCATCGCGCTGCACCTCAGCGCGGACCAGCCCGGCGACGTACTGCCGCTGGTCCGGGCCGACGAGCCGATCGAGGTGAGCCAGCACGCCGACAAGTCGCTCGCCGGACGCACCGTGCTGGTCGTCGACGACGACGACCGCAACCTGTACGCCATCACCGGCATCCTGGAAGTGCACGGCATGACGGTGCTGCAGGCCGAGAACGGCAGGATCGCCCTCGACACGCTGAGCGCGCACCCCACGATCGACCTGATCCTCATGGACGTGATGATGCCGGAGATGGACGGCTACGCGGCCACCGCCGCGATCCGCGCCATGCCCGACCACGTCGATCTGCCGATCATCGCCGTGACCGCCAAGGCGATGATCGGTGACCGGGAGAAGAGCCTGGCCTCCGGGGCCAGTGACTACGTCACCAAGCCCGTGGACGCGGGGGAGTTGATGGCGCGGATCAAGCGGCAGCTGAACCCCTAACGGCCGCCCGTCCCGCCACGCCACCGATCCACCTCCTGACGTGTGAGGAGAGAGCTAGTGACCAAGTCCCACAAGGCCGGGGACGAGCACGGGAGCGGTCTGCCTCAGCCGGGTCCGCCGCCCGGGCCGGGGCCGGCTGCCGGTCCGGGCCTGCCGCTTCAGGCAGGCCCGCCTGCCGAGCCGCCGGGCTTGTCCCTTCAGGCCGGTCCGCCTGCAGAACCGGGCTCGCCTTCTCACGCCGGGTTGCCGCTGCCGGCCCGGTGGGCGGGCTCCGGTGCTGTTGCCAAGGGTGCGGAGGAAGCTGACGGCGGCGAGGAAGCCGATGGCGAGCATGGTCCGCGGGCCGCGTCCGCGTCGACGGAGAAGGGCAGCGCCGTGGGGCGGCTGGCCGACACCGTCCAGCGGTTGCAGGACCAACTCCAGCGCGCCCAGGCCGAGGCCGACGGGCGCGCCCTGGTCGACCTCGCGAGCGGCATCCTCGTGGAGCGCCTGGCGTGCAGCCCCGTCGAGGCGGTGGCGCAGCTGGACAGCCTGGCCGCGCAGGCGGGCGTGTCCACGCTGGAACTGGCCGCCGATCTCGTCAACCAGGCGACCCGCGACAAGATCGCCGACGTGGCCCGCGACTTCGTCACCGAGACGACCCAGCCGCCCGGCGCGTCCGTAGGCCTGCGGTTGCGCAGCGCCGAGGCGGGCGCCCTCGCCGCGGGGGACGCCCAAGCCGTGGCGCAGTCGATCCTCCAGCACGCCCTGCACCCCCTGGGCGCCGTCGCCGTCGCCATCTGGGCCGCCCATGCCGACCAGTCCCTCACCCTGGCCGGCAGCGCCGGATTCTCCGAGGAGGAGCCGGCACGCTGGCGCCATGTGCCGCCCGGCGTCTCGACGCCCGCCCGGCACGCCCTCGGCAACCGCGCCGTCACCCACTACGACCTGCTCGGCGAAGCCGCGCTGCCGTCCATCGGGCTCCAGGAGCTGAGCGGCGGACGCATGGCGGTCCCGGCCGGCACGGGCGGCCGCATCATCGGTGTCCTGGAGATCTGCTGGCCCGACCGGCTGCCCGAGGGGTCCCAGTCCATCGACCGGCAGGTGCAGGTCCTGGCCGAGCTGTGCGCGATCGCCCTGGAGAGCCACCCCGTCCCGGACCAGAACCGCACATGGCGGCAGCCCGCCGACCCGCGGGTGGCCGAACTCCTCGACCTCACCGACGGCCTCCACGACCCGTGCCTGGTCCTCGAACCGCTCCTCGACGTGGCGGACACCCCCGCCGACTTCCTGATCCGGCACGTCAACCCGAGCTTCGTCGACTTCGCAGGCCGGCCCCGGAACGTGATCGCCGGAGCACGGCTGCTCGACGCGTACCCACTGGCCGCGGGGGCGGGCGGCCTCTTCGAGAAGGTGGAGCACGTCCTCGCCACGGGGGAGCCGTTCCGCGCAGAGCGCATGCGGCTCGCCGCCGTGGTCGACACCGTCGCGCTGACCACACAGGCGCACGTCAGCATCAGCAGGCAAGGCACCCATGTCCTCGTCGTCTGGCGGCTCGACGACGGCGCACCGAAGGTGGCCAGCCTGCTCCAGCACGCCCAGCGCCTCGGCCGGATCGGCGGGTTCGAGGAGAACCTGGTCTCCGGCGAGATCGCGTGGAACGACTCGCTCTTCGAACTCCACGGGATGCCGCCGACCGCCGAACCGGTCCCCCTCGAACAGCTCGCCGCGCACGTCCACCCCGACGACGCCCACTCCATCGGCCGGTTCCTGCGGTCCCTGCTGCACCACCAGCGGCCCGCGTCCACCGCGTTCCGGCTGCAGCGCGCCGACAGTGTGGCCCGGCACATCCGCGTCGTCGCCGAACCCGTACTCGACGAGAACGCCCGGGTCGTCGCGGTGCGCGGCGCCTACCAGGACGTCTCCGCCCAGCACTGGACCGAGGTCGCCCTCGCGGCCACCCGGGACCAGCTCGCCCAGAGCCAGGAGGAGACGGCCGAACGCAACCGTCTCGCCCTCCAGTTGCAGCAGGCCATCATGCCGCCGAGCCACGGCCCGGTGGACCTGCACAATCTGAGTGTGGCCGTCCGCTACCGGCCCGCCGAGAAGGACCACCTGGTCGGCGGTGACTGGTACGACGCGGTGGTGCTGCCCTCCGGGCAGGTCCTGCTGTGTGTGGGCGACGTCGCCGGTCACGGCATCGAGGCGGCCACCGGCATGGTCGCGCTGCGCAACGCCCTGCGCGGTCTCGCCACCACCGGAGCCGGGCCCGCCCAGCTCCTCGCGTGGCTCAACACGGTCACCCACCACCTCACCGACAACGTCACGGCGACCGCGGTCTGCGGTTTGTACGACCCCCTCTCGCGCCAGCTCCGGTGGGCCCGGGCGGGCCATCTCCCGCCCGTCCTCGTACGGGACGGCAAGGCGGGAGCGCTGCCCCAGCTCCGCGGGATCCTCCTCGGCGCCACCGGTCAGGCCCAGTACGAGGAGGGCCGGACCCAGCTGGAGACCGGCGACACCCTGATGATGTACACCGACGGCCTGATCGAGCGCCGCGACCGCTCCGTACAGGACTCCCTGGACAACCTCCTCCAAGTCGCCCAGAGCGCACGGGAGTTGGGCCGTGGAAGCCAGCTGGAGAACCAGCTCGACCATCTGCTGCGGTACACCAACGCGGACACGGACGACGACACGTGCCTCATCGGAGTCACCGTGCGCTAAGGGGTGTCTGACGGATCAGGGCCGGGGGCGGGTCACCTAGGGGTGTCTGCGGCCGCGCTGCAGCCGGACCGTCGTGGAGGGCGCCGCCCGCCGCCGGGGCGTCCGGCGCCGGACATGAAGCGGCCCCGCGCGTCCGGGGGGACGCTTATGCAGCAGGCCTGTTGGCGTCGGACGGCGAGGCGGACGAGCGGTACGCG